>CAZREZ010000431.1:0-2893 GCA_964599115.1 uncultured Bacteroidales bacterium | reverse complement strand
AGTTAAATTTACTGAAGTCTCCTGTTTCGAAATCTTCATATATAAGACCGATTTTTTGATTAAAGGTCTCAGTTTCCTGATATGCTCCTGAAACAAGTTCATAGTCAAAAGAGGCAACAATCACACCGTTCGGTGTTTCCGGGTCAACTATAACATCAAATCTTGCCACACCGGGTCCGAAGTAACCAATTGTTCCAATGGTGTCAATTTCATTAAGTAATTCTAAATAATAACAATCTGTTGATAAATAACCTATTGAATTTTCTGCAAAACAATGACCGTTATTATAATTCTTAACAATGATTTCTGCTGTTTCGCCAGGATCCAGCCGCCCGTTTCCATTTCCTGATAACATATCATTAATAGTCATATTTCCGATTTCAATTAATGGAGCATTATATGTCATAAATATTACACTATTCCATGTAGAATCAAGGTCGTCGGTAACAGAAACATTGAACATAGTCAATTGTTGATCCGGGATATCATCAGCAACCTGTATTTCAAAACCATCAGTTACAGTTACTATTTGTTGTGAAGGAATAGTATCATAATATTCAGCAGAATCAGAAATAATTATATAAGAATCGTTAGCTGAAATCTTAACATTAGCTCCTATTGCATCAGAATTTCCTAAATTTTTAATGGCTAATGATATCAAGATTGTTTCGCCATATTCAGGTATTCCATTACCATTATCATCATTAATTGTATATGAATCCTGAATACAAAATGGTCCGTCCGGAGGAATTACATCTAATAATTCTGTATAACGATAATAGTTAGTTAAAGTAGCTGTCATTAAAACTTCTGTTCCTGCTAGTTGAGGTATAATTGAGATATCAACAGGAGTTCCAATGCCTGCTCCTGTACCTGTGCCGATTATTACATCATTAACGGTTAAAGCAATAAAAGCGCCGTCAGTTGCCTGAACAGTAAAGAAATCAATGCCTCCCAGAATAACACCATCATGCAAAATAGATAAATCCTGTGGTACTTCTGAATAAAGAGTAAGAAATGCACCGCCATGATGATGGAATAAATTATAAGTTACTTCTTTGTTATTTGGATTGGAAGGCCAACTGGATTGTTGCAGGAAATATTTTCCGGCAGAATTTCCAAAAGCAGGAAGTAAACCTCTTGAATCGGGTGTAGTTCCGTAATCAGGCATAAAATCCGTCCACAGATTGTCATATAGACCCCAAACATAAGTATCGTTTACAAATGAATATGAGACCTCAGAAGCAGCAATTAAACCAAGCGCTCCGGAATTTTGTCCGTTATAAGTGTATCTGTGGAATTTTTCAGTAAAACATTCATTGCTCCAGTTATACTTTCCAGTCAAACAATTGATTGAAAAAACAAAAGTAAGATCTGTATTTGTAAGACCGTCAATATCGCTGTTATGATAACTTGGTTCACCCCAGCCGGTCTCACCGCCATGGTCTCTATGCTGAAGCATGAATGAACCACTGTTAATGGCATTATTTACCATAGTTGCATTACCTCCTGACCATCCGCCAAGTTCACCAGGTGTAGCAGGGATATAACCCAATCCGTTCGGACCAAAATAGTTCACCACAGTACTTGTATTTGTTGCTGTTGACCAAGGATCAGATGAAGGATTTCCTGAATATATAGCATTGATTCTAACAGGGTCTTTACCTTGTATATGTGTAAAATATCCACCTATTGATTCAGAGCATATCTGGAACCAACGTGAGGTTTGCCATCCCAAAGCAGTAATCGGATTATTATAATAATCAGGATTTGTCGGAGGGTTTCTTTCATGATTAAGAAATTTTGAAACCATAGTTTCCAACTGCTCATCATTGTTTGCTGTAATTCTGGCAAAAGTCATATCAGGCATATGGTCACCGTCAACATCGGCATAGATATTATCAGAAGCACAATAACTGTTGTATATCGGAGCCATAATATTATTATCCATGTTTGTACCGAAATCTCCTAATAACAAAACTGCAACAGGCGGGATATCCCAATTATTATAAGCGTTGTTAAAATAAGTTTCTAAGATGGAAGCATTGTTTCCACCGATATCAGTCAAAGTAACAACATCAGTAATTATACCTTGTTTTAACCTGAACGATTTTATTGAGTCAGCCCAACTCTGGAAATCTGCACCGTCAGGAGATACAATAAGATAATCACAGCCGGCATCCCTGGTATTATTGTAATTTAATGTTCGTTTATTGTAATCAATTTCAGGAAGAGAAGCATTATTTAAAATTGCATCTTTTAAAATCGGGTCAAACCAACGGCTTCTTAATCTGTCTTCTCCAAAATGATTATTACCTCCTTCAAATACAAGCTCTATTTCCAAATCCCTGTAAACAAGCAATTCTTTTGTAACCGGATTATATTGAAAAGGAGTGATACCAAGCATCACAACATCAACACCTCTGATTTTTGAAGGTGTGGAAAGTATTACAGGTTTTTCAGGATAAAATGCATTCGTAGAGTAAATATTTTCATTTTTGTTGTAAACCAATGGTCCGGTTTCAGTATCCAGAGGAATACGTGGTGCCGGTGAGACGTTTATATTTGATAAAGTCTCAACACGTGATGCACTAATAATCAGTTTGGCATTTGCACCTTGTGGAATGGCAATATAACGGCCATTACCGGGTAAATCAGGTGCACCTTCATTGTTTGGAAGAAAATGACCCGGAAGCATAAGCTTTTGCATGGCTTCGCCTTTAATTTCAATATCTTCTAAGCCGAACTCATTGATTGAGTAATTTATTTTTACCCCTGTTGATTTTTCTTTAGTAAGATTAAAGCCGGCTTTTGCCCAGCTATCATCATAAGTTGTTTTTTGTGCAATAGTGCCGTTAACAATAAACAACATTGCACCGACAAAAAGAAAAAA
>CAZREZ010000430.1:0-2898 GCA_964599115.1 uncultured Bacteroidales bacterium | reverse complement strand
GCATCCGGAATCTTTAAAAACATTGACCTGAAAAACAAAATGAAAGACTTTGAACATTTGCTTTTTAACAAAAATAACAGCGTAAAAATACTTCATGCCCCGGTGTTTTTTGATGAATTGTAAAAAATGATCCACTAATTACACAAAAAAAATAGTCCACTAATTACACAAATTACTCAGAGAAAAGGAAATAAAAAGCACTTTACCTAAACCAAAATAACCCAAAATAACCCATAATAATCCATGTAATCTATGGAAAAAAATTAAAATCCTTTGTTGCGAAATAATTCGCAACGAAAAATATCGCAATGACAAAAGCTAATCCATTTAAATTTGGCAGTATAGTTGATGAGCCCTATTTCACCAATAGAGAAATTGAATTGCAGCAAATCAAAAGCTTATTACTAAGCCAAAATCATTTGATCTTGATTAGCCCGAGGCGTTATGGCAAAACAAGCCTGATGCTCAAAGTGGTCAAAACGCTTGATAGGCTATATATTTTTCTGGATTTACAACTGATTACCGATGTTGGTGATTTTGCTGCTCAACTACTTAAACGAATATATCGTATTTATCCTTTTGAGCGTTTAAAACAATTGTTAAAAAATTTCCATATTGTTCCTACGCTTAATATAAATCCCATGAATAATGAGGTGGATATTAGTTTCCGGCCAGTTGAATCTGCTTTACCTATTATTGAAGATGTATTTAATTTAATTGAAAAATTAGGAAGTAATAATAAACGGCCAATTATTATACTGGATGAGTTTCAAGATATAAACAGAATTGAAAGAGAGCTCGATAGAAAATTAAGAGCAATTATTCAACATCATAAAAACATCAATTATGTTTTTATGGGTAGCATGGAATCCATGATGCATGATATATTTGAAAAGAAAAAATCACCTTTTTATCATTTCGGACAATTGCTTACTTTGAAAAAAATTCCATACAATGATTTCTACAACTACCTTTTCAAAGGTTTTGCTGGAAGGTGTACGCATGAGGAAATAATCAGCAAAGAAATTTTAAAGTTAACCAATTCTCATCCGTACTATACACAGCAGCTAGCTTTTACTATTTGGGAGAATTATGACGATGGTTTTACACCAGAAGAAAAAATATGCAACGCAATTAATAGCTTGATACAAATACATGATATTGATTATGAGCGATTGTGGCAAATTCAGAATCAAACAGATAAAAAAGTTCTAATAGCTTTATCTCGGCATGAAGAAAATATCTTAACCGAAAATTTCAATCGTAAATATGGCATAACAGCTACCAGTACAGTTTTTAGCAGTTTAAAGCGACTAATGAAACAAGGTTATGTAATTAAGTCAAATTCAAATTATGAACTCGACGATCCTTTCTTTGCTGAATGGATAAACAGGAAAAGAAAAGCATAGTCTACAAATTACACAAAAAGAAAAATTCGTCTAATTCATTGATTAAATAAATTCTAGGACAAACCAATTCGTTTAATTCAAGAAATTCGCCTGCCCCGTAGTGAAGAATGAACGTATCGGGGATGAAAAAATAATCATCTGAATAAAGCTAAAACAAACATCATCTAATTGCGCTAATTACATTAATATTAATTCGTTCAATCCGTTTAATTCGATGACAAACTAATTCGTTTAATCCGTGTAATTAGATGACAAAAACATTTATTAACATTATTCTTGTTATAATCTCCATAATCATTGCACTTTTGATTTCAGAGCTTATAGTTAGAACTTTTATGGGAGATAAGATTGTACTATTTCCGTGTTATGCAGAGACAGCTACTTATGGTGAGTATCAAATACGCAGAAACATCCCCAATTCAAGCTATAAACATACGAGTTCTGATGGAAAATGGAGCTTTGTAATTAATAATAATGGTTTTAGGTCTGATAAAAATTATTCTTACAATAGATCGCCTGATACTTTAAGAATCTTATTATTGGGAGACTCTTTCACAATTGGTTGGGAAGTTGATCAGGATGAGGTATTTTCTGTTATCCTGGAAAATTACTTAAACAATAATGGAATATGCGCTGAGGTACTTAATGCCGGTGTTTCAGGTTTTGGAACAGCAGAGGAATTAATTTATTATGAAAATGAAGGGTACAAATATAAACCTGATATTATTATACTTGGATTTTTTGATAATGATTTTAATGATAACATTATGGCAAATTTGTTCTCACTTTATAAAAATAAAAATGCAATAAATACAAATAAATCATATCTGCCGGCTATCAAAACAAGGGAGTTTTTAAACTCTTTTGGTTTATACAGATGGCTAAGTGAACACTCCTACCTTCAAAATTATATAAGAATGGCATTAAGTAGTAAAATTCAAAACAAATTACTTAAAAAGAATAAAAATAATATTACTTTAATTGAAAATAGTGATTTAATAAATACAAAAGATGATTATTTTAATCTTTTAACCTTTGCTATGATTGAGAGAATGTATAACACAGCCAGAAAAAATGGTACATTTATGCTTATTCTAAATATACCCGAAAGGGACTTTACTTCTAATTTAAGAAGGCTGTCAAAGAAATATGGACTTATAAGTATATCAGATACAATTATTTTTGCAGCCGAATACCTCAATAAGTACACAGGCAACAATGGTCTTTACAGACCAAATGGCTATGGACACTGGACAGAAACTTCACATGAAATTATTGGTCTTGCATTAGGTGATATTATTATGGAAAGAATTATCCAACAATAATATTAAAAAAACATTTATCATCGAATTACACTAATTACACGAAAAACTTTAATCCTTTAATTCGATTAATTCGCGTAATTCGATTAAAAATAATCCGTTAAATTCGAGAAATTCGATGACAAAAAACAATCATCTAAAATTTGTTGAAAAAATACTTATCATCT
>CAZREZ010000429.1:0-2903 GCA_964599115.1 uncultured Bacteroidales bacterium | reverse complement strand
CCATTGAAGGGCATCTTGCATATTTTGTAGGCACGGGAGATATATCTGTTGATGAAATAGTAAGTGCTGAAAAAGTAAAACTCATTTCGAATTTTTTTCAAAAGCATAAAACCACCTTATTAAGTGAAGCAAAAATAGCTCTAGGTGAAAATGTTTCATACGGTGAGTTAAGTTTAGTTCTACAGCATTTGAGATTTAAAGGTGAGATAAAGGATTAGTGTCTTCAATAAAAGAAAAACACCTTAGTTTATTGGTGGAAAGATGCAGATAAAATATTGACTCTTTGATGTCAATATTTTAATTAACTGTTTATAAGGCATTGTTTCAAAATTGTACAATAATTCTTTTCTTCAAGGTAAAAAATGTATTGTTTGCATTAGTAATGAAAATTAATTTGCATTACTAATGATAATTAACTATATTTGCATAAAATAATTGATTATGCTTTTAGAACAACAGATAAAGGAAGTTTTCCAATATCAGAGAGAATATTTTGAAAAACTTTCTACCGGAACGCCAAGAACTTTACTCAATGAGGTGGATTTAACCGATTACCATATTAAAATTGTTACAGGTATCAGGCGATGTGGAAAAAGTACTTTGTTAATGCAATTATTGAATGAAGTGAATTATTTTAATTTTTTGAGTTTTGAAGATCCCAGATTATCACATTTTGAAGTTAATGATTTCTTTAAACTTGAGCGAATTTTTCAAGCAGATAATGATTCGGAAGTTTATTTTTTTGATGAAATACAAAACATAGAAGGATGGGAACGCTTTATCCGCATACTTCACGATAAAAAAATCAGGGTAGTTTTATCAGGTTCTAATGCTTCATTGTTGAGTAAAGAACTGGGAACAAGTTTAACAGGACGCCAAATTACGTATGAACTTTTTCCATTTTCTTATAACGAATATTTAATGCATAGGAATAAAAATCAGGGCATCAGTTCATTTGAGGAATTTTTGGAATTAGGCGGATTTCCTGAGTACTTGAATTCAAATAACAGAAATGTATTGATTCAGTTATTTAATGATTTGATTTATCGTGATATCATTGTTAGACATGGTTTGAGAAATGCAAAAGTTGTAAGAGAACTCGGGGTTTATTTGGCAACTAATATTGGCAAAGAATTTTCTTTTAATAATTTGGCAAAAACTTTTGAATTGGGCTCGGTAAATACGGTGCTTTCATATATATCCTTTTTTGAGGATGCATATTTGTTTTTTACTGTTCCACGCTTTAGTTATTCTTTAAAACAACAGGCCAAAAACCCAAAAAAAATATATGGAATAGATTCCGGATTGATTAGCAATTTATCTCTTTCTTTTTCTAAAGATAAAGGGCGTTTATTAGAGAACATGGTTTTCATTGAACTTAAACGCCGGGCTAAAGACATTTTTTACTTCAGAAATAAAGGAGAATGCGATTTTGTGGTTTCAAAAAACAAACAGCTTGAAAACCTCATACAGGTTTGTTATGAATTAAACCACGATAATTTGCAACGCGAATTAACAGGCATTGTAGAAGCTATGGATGAACTGAATATAAATTCAGGATTAATTTTGACAATGAACCAGGATGATCAAATCGTGCAGGACAATAAAAATATAATTGTTATGCCGGCTTGGAAGTGGATGTTGGAAAATGCAAGCATACACTCTTGATCTTTTATTGATAATGATATTATCCACACGATTTAATAATTCCAATTAGCACCATTAATCCAGCGATGCCGTAAATAATCCATGAGCCATTATGCCACCAATCTGATGTATCTATCAATGGTTTTTCATCACTTTTGTATGAATATTCTACATATCCTTTGCCTCCGCACGAAGGACAGGGTTTTGGTCCGAAGCTGGTTTGAACAAATCCGGTACCATTACATTGACGACATTTTGTTGACATGATTATTAGTTTAACATTGAATTCATTTTTATTTATCAATAAGTTTAATTTCTTTTTTACCAAATAATTGCGGTTCCTGTTTTTGACTATATTCTTTTATGGTAAAATTGCCAATACCTGACTTGTCATGTTTCATATCCTCAAATATTTCATTAATTGAGATATCTGAGTGTCTTTTTTCATTACCAAGCTTTTTGGTTGATTTTAAAAAATAATATGAAAATGCTGTATGACCCTTATCTTCTATAAGGTATGAAACATTTTCGCCAGAACTACTGACGATTACACCGTTTTGTGGATTTAATACACCAGCTTCTATCTGTAGGCCTGGAGCCAATGTTCCTTTTCCGGTACCACTGTAACAAGCATCAATTACCAATACATAATTTTTAATATTTAATTCATCTAAATTTGCTATTAACTTATTTACAGAATAACCAAGGTTTTTAGCATATCCCGGATTGCTATCCTTGCATAAGATGTATGACTTAGTTGATTTCGACTGCTTTTTATCAACCAAACCATGACTTAGGATATAAATGAAAAGCTCTGTATTCTCGTCAACCCATTGGGAAATAGTTCCAATGTCCGAATCAAATAATTCACCAAACTGAGATTTACTTAAATTTTCCCTTTTAATAACATCTGATATTCCAAATGAACTTTTTACATATTTTTCAAGTGTGTTTATCACATTATTTCCAACATTTATAGGTTCAATAGTTTTATTGTCAAAACTGTCAATTAACACAAGCAAAGCTTTTCGATTAGATTGCTGTTTTCCTATCGGAATATTATAATCCAATTCGGTAGGATCAAAAATATTTTTACGAGTTACATAATCATCTTTTTCAAGTTCCGGTGTTATGTTAATGGTAATAGGTATTTCTTGCTTAAAATGATTATCATTTCCGCTAATGATAATATCAAAATTCTTTGGACCAGGTGTAACATTTGTAGTTACAATCCTTGGAGACAAAAGGTGTGTTTT
>CAZREZ010000428.1:0-2907 GCA_964599115.1 uncultured Bacteroidales bacterium | reverse complement strand
TTGAGACAGAATACGAAATATTGTTAAATTCACAGAGTATTTAAACCATAGCCTTGATTATTTCTATGCAATTGAAATTAAGTCCATTATATTTTCTGGCTTTAAGGATAAATTTTAAAAATGGTATAGGGTGAAATAAAGGTATAAGGGTATAAAGGTACTAATACCCATATTTCCCTTATTTCCCTATTTCCCATACAACCGCAGGGCATCCGTATTGATACCCCAATATTTACTAAGATATTTTCATTGTTAATTTAATACTGATTAGTTACAAATCATGAATAAAGAGGAATTGGTTTATTAGATATTTTATAACGTATTACGCAAAACAACAATTTGCTCTTCAATCACTTTTATCTTTGCCTCTGCATCAGCTTGTTTTTTTTGTTCTAAAACAACAACTTTTTCAGGGGCATTATTAACAAAACGTTCGTTACCCAGCTTTTTTCTTACCGAATCCAAAAATCCTTTGGTATAATTCAACTCATCTTCAAGCTTTTTTATCTCAGCTTCAACATCAACAGAATCGCTCATAGGAATATAAAATTCCGTTGATTTCACAATGAACGACATTGCCCCTTCCACTTTATCGTCAACATAACCGATTTCACTGATATTACAAAGTTTGGCTACTAAATTATCAAAGGTGGTATCAGGTTCTTCTTCATAATTCTTTTTGATGAAAAGCCTGATTGATTCTTTATTTTGAATATTTTTTTCTTTACGAAGATTTCTTACGGCAATTATAACTTGCTTAGCATTTTCAAACTGTTCAAGTATCTTATGATTAATCCTTTCCCTGACAGGCATTTCAGAAATAATTATGCAATTATTATCTTCTCTTTCTTTTAGCTGATGCCAAATTTCTTCGGTGATGAAAGGCATGAACGGATGAAGAACCTTCATTAACTTTTCAAAGAAAATAATTGTTTCATCAAGGGTTTTTCTATCAATCGGCTGCTGATAATCCGGTTTTATCATCTCAAGATACCATGAGCAAAAGTCATCCCATACCAGCTTGTAAACCAGCATCAAAGCATCTGAAATACGATACTTTAAAAATTGATCATCAAGAACTTTTAAACAGGAATTTAATTTAGACTTAAACCATTCAACTGAAACTTCACTTGATTGTTGCTGTTCAAGATTTTCGTCAACTTTCCAGCCTTTAACAAGGCGTAATGCATTCCATATTTTATTACTGAAGTTCCTGCCCTGCTCACATAAAATTTCATCAAAAGGCAGGTCATTGCCGGCAGGTGAAGTCAGCAGCATCCCCACTCTTACTCCATCGGCGCCAAACTTATTCATCAGTTTTATCGGGTCAGGAGAATTACCAAGCGATTTTGACATTTTTCTTCCTAATTTATCTCTAACTATTCCCGTTAAATAAACATTTTTAAAAGGAATATCTTTTCTGTATTCCAATCCTGCAATTATCATTCTTGCCACCCAGAAAAAAAGGATTTCAGGTGCAGTAATCAAATCATCGGTTGGGTAGTAATAATTAACATCCTTATTATCAGGATGCCTGATACCATCAAAAACGGATATGGGCCATAACCAGGATGAGAACCATGTGTCTAAAACATCCTCATCCTGCTGAAGATCATCAACCTTTAAATCAGGTAAATTAAATTCTGATTTTACAATATCATAAGCTTCTTCTTTTGATTTTGCAACTACCATTTCATTATTCGGAAGGTAATAAACAGGAATCCTCTGCCCCCACCACAACTGCCGCGAAATACACCAATCCCTCACATTCTCCATCCAGTGACGGTAAGTATTTTTAAATTTTCTCGGAAAAAAGTTAATCGTATCATTTATCACAACTTCCAAAGCGGGTTTGGCTAATTCACCCATTTTCAGAAACCATTGTAAGGATAGCTTTGGTTCAATCATTTCATCTGTTCTTTCGGAGAAACCGATTTTATTAACATAATCTTCAATT
The DNA here is from genome assembly GCA_964599115.1 of uncultured Bacteroidales bacterium. Classification (GTDB taxonomy): domain Bacteria; phylum Bacteroidota; class Bacteroidia; order Bacteroidales; family JADFUO01; genus JADFUO01. The sequence continues at coordinate 950 of CAZREZ010000428.1, read as the reverse complement.
TTTACAAGATGTCCTTTTTCCTTCAGCTCAACAACAATTTCATCTCTTGCAATAAACCTGTCCTTGCCAATGTATAGTTCGGCTTCTTTGCTAAGGGTTCCATCATCATTAAAAATATCAATTGATTTCAGCTTATGCCTTATGCCTATTTCATAGTCATTAATATCGTGGGCAGGAGTAATTTTCAGGCAACCTGTACCAAACTCCATGTCAACATAATCATCTTCAATAACCGGAACAGACCTGTTAACCAAAGGAACCAGAACACGTTTTCCTTTCAGGTTCTTAAATCTTTCATCTTCAGGGTTTACACAAACAGCAGTATCTCCAAGTATTGTTTCAGGGCGGGTCGTTGCGATTGTTACCCATTCATTTTCCGTTCCTTCCACTTTATATCTGATATAATATAATTTTGATTGAACTTCTTTATGAATGACCTCTTCATCCGAAAGAGCTGTTAATGCCTTCGGGTCCCAGTTAACCATTCTCACTCCGCGATAGATAAGTCCTTTATTATACAAATCAATAAAAACATCAATTACGGATTCATACATTTTTTTATCCATTGTAAATTTTGTCCTGTGCCAGTCGCATGAAGCTCCTAACTTTTTTAACTGCTCAAGAATAATATCTCCGTGTTGTTTTTTCCATTCCCAGGCATGTTCTAAAAATTCCTCACGGGAAATTTCGGATTTATCAATTCCTTTATCCTTTAATTTTTCTACGACCTTTGCCTCAGTAGCTATTGAGGCGTGATCGGTTCCGGGCAACCAACAGGCATTTTTTCCCTGCATACGAGCACGACGCACCAATACATCCTGTATGGTATTGTTCAGCATGTGCCCCATGTGCAACACACCGGTTACGTTCGGAGGTGGAATTACAATACAGTATGGCTCTCTGTGGTCAGGTTCCGACCTGAAAAATCCTTTTTCCATCCATAAGTCGTA
>CAZREZ010000427.1:0-2907 GCA_964599115.1 uncultured Bacteroidales bacterium | reverse complement strand
CCTGATGATATTTTATTAGAGATACTTTCGGCCAATCCCGATGAACTAAAAGAGGATACTCTTTTGTTATACCTTGAACAAAAAGATGATCCATTGCCACAGTACATGATCGATATTTTGTACCAGGTAACAAATAATGTTTCCTATAAAACCATTTTAAAGAGGGAACTGGCTGAATACCATGCAGGCAAAACTCAGGCTGCTCAGGATATAATCAGAAGCATCATCCATGATTCGGTAGTTAATGTAAGTGATTATAGGAACTGGCTCGATAACTTGGGTGGAATACAAGCCGATAAGCAGATTATTTCAACCTATTTAAGCGAGGGTGATACAAGCTCAGCAATATCCTTATTGAATATTATCCCTTCATTATACGAATTAGAAGGAGAAGAATTGGATGCATTTAATGATTACAAAAACCTTATTTTTATGCAGATTGTATGGCGACAACAAAACAGGAATATTTTTCAACTTGACAGCACAGAGATCAATACATTAATAGCTTATGCTGACAGCAGCACAGGTTCGGCAAAAGCCATTTCAAGAAACATATTATCTTATACACAGGATAATCATTACTGTGAGTGCATGCATTTTAATGATAGCACTGAATTAAAAATACGGAATACTTCAATAATAGGTTCCTTAAATGCTGCTTATGGCCCTAAGGTAACTGTAAAGCCAAACCCAGCTCATACATGGACTGCATTTGACTATATCTTGCAAGGTGAAAAACCAACTGGTTATATAAAAATCATTAATGCTTCGGGCAAGATTATTGAACAATTTAGTATTTCAGGCAAACAGGGTCAATATGTGTGGGATACAAGAAATGTAAAACCCGGATTGTATTTTTATACCGTAAGCTCATCGGGAATGAGTAAATCCGGTAAATTAATTATACGATAATTTTAAATTTTCAGGTGCTGCTGCTTATGCTTGCAGCACCTGTTTAAAACTCTTTAGAAATGAGAAATTTATTATTGTTACTTTTTATTGGCATGTTCTTGACAACATATAGTCAGGAAGTAGATGATATAGTGTGGCAACAATGTTTTGGTACTGATAAAATGGATAATCCTAATTGTATAGAAAAAACTTCTGAGGGGTATATATTAGGAATAAATATTGAAACCGATGCACCTGGAATAAGTAATTATCACGATAAATCAGATATTTGGATTGTAAAAACTGATAGTGTTGGGAACATACTATGGGAAAGGTGTTATGGAGGCAGTGAAGGGGATGGGGTAAATAAGATAGTTGCTATCAATGAAGACAGTTACTATATTTTTGGTGGTTCATGGTCAAAAGACGGGGATGTTCAAAATAATAGACCAGGAAATCTTTGGGTAGTGAAAATTGATGCGACAGGCAATATTCTGTGGGAGAATAACTATGGTAGCGTATTAAGAAAAGAAGATGACCGTGATGCACTCTTAACCCCTGATGGAGGATTGCTGATTATGTGCCGCATCATGTGTTCCGGGGGTGATATTTCCACATATTACGGATCAAATGATATTTGGCTTTGCAAAATTGACACTCTAGGTAAGATCGAATGGGAAAATACTCTGGGTAATTATGGACTGGATAATGCAATAAACATGATATTGACATCGGATACAACTATAATGATAGCGGGTGGTCATTATGAATCCGGAGGCATGATCACTTGTCTGGATTTAGGAACATATGGACCAGATGTCTGGATAGTAGAAATAGATCTGCAGGGAAACATCCTCCGGCAGTTTTGCTATGGAGGAAGCCATAGCGATCTTGGGTTTGATATTGTTGAGGTCAAGGACGGCTATGTTTTTGCGGCTTTAACAAACTCCAATGATCAGGATGTAAGTGGTTTTCATGGAATTCCTGGAGATGAAAGTACCTCAGATATTTGGGTATGCAAAATTGACTTCCATGGAAATATCTTATGGCAAAGGTGCCTTGGTGGATCAAAGTCTGAATGTCCAGTATATATAATTAATACAACAGATAATGGATGTATCGTTTTTGGCGACACATATTCGCATGATGGGGATGTTACTTTTAACCATTCTCTGTCCGGAAGAAGTGATATCTGGATGATCAAACTTGACAGTACAGGAAACCTTGAATGGGAGCATTGCTTTGGGAGTAGAGCTACAGAGAGGTTTTGGGGCGTACATGCTGTACTAAAGAAAAGCGATGATAACTTTGTTATATTAGGGCGTTCTCAGTATGCAGATGGAGATGTTGAATGTGATCTTTATGGATGGCCTGATGAAGATGCATGGGCATTAGAGATTAAAGACTGCAGCAACTACATGCCTCTCATACCAATCCAACCCACCGGCCCGGATACCCTTTGTTATACAACAGATTCAACAAGTATATATGAAATAAATACAGCAGCAGGAGCCTGGGGCTATGAGTGGAAAATAGAACCGGAAGAAGCAGGAACAATATTACAGGATACACTTTCAGCTTATATTACATGGAACCAACAGTACGAAGGTGAAGTAGCAGTTTCGGTAAGAAGCTTTAACGATTGCGGTAATTCAGATTGGTCGGAGGTAAAAACAACTTATGTTTATAATTGTGTGGGGATTGAAGAAATCAATACAGCGGGCTATGCCTTACAAGTTTATCCAAATCCTGCAAAATCATCATTCGAAATTCGGTGTTCGATATTCGATATTCAAGAAGGAATTATTGAAATATACGATGTCTTCGGAAAGAAAGTGAAAGAAATTATACTTCCCAAAGGTAAAACAAAAGCTAAAGTAAATGTTGAAAATTGGAGAAAGGGATTATATCTGATAAAGGTAAGCAATGAAAAGAATTATTATGGGATCAGGAAAATTTTAATTCAATAATTTGTCAATGTAACAATTTGAAAATGTAATAATATGAAAACTTTCC
>CAZREZ010000426.1:0-2910 GCA_964599115.1 uncultured Bacteroidales bacterium | reverse complement strand
TTTCATGTGTTTATATTTTTGCAGTTAATTTATTTTCTGCTACTTATAATTTTTAGAAATCGAAAATTTGGTCTTTTATATTTCCTCTTTATTAAAATTGATAATCGCAGGCTTGCCAAAGTTTTTCTTCTTCTTCTTTGGTGATTTTTCCTGCTTCCTCAGGTGTGTATTTTTCTGATGTCTTTTCAAAAATACAATCGCAAGTGCCCTCGGCTTCACGATTGGGAACATTGTTTTCCTGCATTAGCTGCATACAACCTTCTTTCCATTTGGTTTCTTGCTCTTTGCTCCATGTATCGGATTTGGAATTAACATTACAGGCTGCAATAACAAATAAAAAGCCTATGCTTAGCATTAAGAATTTGATTTTTTTCATTTTAATCTGGTTTTAATTATAAAAATTTATTTGATTATTAAATAACATAAGACAAAAATACTAAAAATAATTCTTTCGTATAAACTTTTTACGTATTTTTGTCTTAATGAGTCCTATAGAAAATTTAGTTAGCAAGCTAAAACACTTTATATAGCAGATAAGTGAAAAACACTAATTATTATTAATCCTTAAAAATTTAAATTATGAAAAAATTAGTTTTTTTAATTTCAGTATTGTTTTTTACAATAAGTGTATTTACGCAAGAAAACAATGAAGTTTATAAAGGAAGTAATCTTTCAGAAGATGAAATTTATATAACAAATACTTCTTGTGATGGAACTCCTGATTACAGAAAATGTGTTGAAGAAAGCTATAAAAAACTTCAATACAAAACTTCCGTTTATGGTGAAGTCCCAAAACTTGGTTCAGGAATTCGTCTTGGGATTTATCAGATTCAGGCAGCAAGTGGTGAAGGAGCAACAGAGAAAAATATGAAACTTCTTGAAGAAGCTGTGAAGCTTGCGAAAAAATATGATGTACAGCTTTTGTCTTTCCCCGAATTGTATGTTCCCGGTTATACATTAAGCCCTGAAGATGTACGTAAGGTTGCTGAATACAAAGATGGTCCGAGCATCACAAAAGCAAGAGAAAAAGCAAAAATATACAATATGGCACTTCTTGTTCCCTATGCAGAAAAGGTTGACGAATCCGATGGTGTTACCCATTACTATGACGCCATAGCAGTAATTAATGAAAAAGGAGAGCTTCTAAACAGCTATAAAAAAACTCAGCTCTACGGTCAGCAGGAAAGAGACAACTGGAGTTTTGGAACTAGCGATTATCCTGTGTATAATATTTTTGATTTCCCTGTAGGTGTTCTTAATTGCTATGAATGTGAATTTCCTGAACTGCAGAGAATATTAGCGCTCAATGGTGCAAAACTCATTGTCGGTCCGACAGCTGCTGATAATTATTACCGTCTTCCTGAAGGAAAGAGAAGTTCCGTGCCTTATCCTGACATATCAAAAATACTTATCCCTGCAAATGCTTATGCAAATAATATCTTTTTTGCTTATTCAAATCGCTGCGGATACGAACAAAGAGGAAAAGACCAGTGGCACTATCGGGGAAACAGTATTGTATGCGGACCTCACGGTGATATTATTGTTGAAGCAAACCATGAGCAAAACACTATGCTTATTGCAGACTGCATACCGGCTTATTATGGCATGACACATTCTGCACCAAAATATTATTTTCTGAAAGATCGCAGACCTGGTCTCTACAAAAAACTCGTTTCAGAAAAGGTTGATTTTTTTGATACTACTAACGACCCGATAAATCCGGATGCTGACTTTTTTGATGGCGGATATGAATATCCGGTTTATAAAAATGGTAAGGAAATTTTGGAATGATGATTTGGAAATTTAAAAAATAGTTTTTATTTTTGTAATAAATAATGATTACCATTTCAGACAAAAAGGGTAACTTTAGCATAACCAAATACGGAAATATTAGTTACTTTTGCAAGTGAATGGTAATTATATAAACAAGTTAGCTGGCATTAAAGAAATCGAAGAATGAAAAGAGCAAACAGTATTGCAAAAAAGGCTTTGATTATATCTATTATTACAATAGGTGTATCATTATTGACAATTGCTTGGACAATTTATAGAGATTCACAAATTAAGAAAGACACATATAAACAGAATGCTGAAGTTTTTAAGCCTGAAATTGAAATTGTAAAAATTAATTTTATTGGAAAGCCAATAATTGATAGTATTCCTCAAAAAAGCAAAACTGACAAAGATGGAATGCCGATTATTGAAAGTCAAATTGATGTAATTGCCCAATTCTATATTACTAATAAAAGTAAGCACTCATGTATAATCGTTGGAGAATTGTTTACAGATAGAATAAGTGGATCAGATTTCATGAGATACCAATTATCTGAGAAAGATGAACTAAAAAATCTTAAATTTACTGACAAGAATGATTTTTTTAAAATAACAGAAATTAAGGCAAATGATACAGTAATCATTAAAAATACTTATCGACTTCAGAAAATCCAAAAGGATGAATTTGTCTTACATTTCATGATTTTATATGAAAACGAATTAGAACAACTTTATGATACATATTATTGGGCACAATGCAAATTAAACGAATTGATAATAAGAACATATTTCGATTCTATTCAAAATAAATTCATTATTCAAGCCCCAAAAGAACAGTTTGAAAAAATGGTTGAATTAGTAAAACAAAATAGTCACTCAAAACCATACACAAAAAAGGAAAGAAGAAAACTGATTAAAACAATAAAAAGAATACAAAACGCCAGCTAACAAAGTGTAAAAATCATTGGGCGGGACTTTCAATTCTGAAAGTTACAGAATCTGGCAAAATTACCAGCGGACGGAAAAGTTAGTGCGCTGAAACGCCCAACGATTCTTACACGTGGCCGTTAGTGTGCCACGAAGCTGAGTTAATCCAGTAGGTGCAAATCCTATCAGGGCAATTGACTGTTCACCCTG
>CAZREZ010000425.1:0-2930 GCA_964599115.1 uncultured Bacteroidales bacterium | reverse complement strand
GCAAAGGAATACAACGCAGCGAATATCAGGAATATATCAACAAAAATAAAGAACGCATAGAACAAAACAAAGACTACTACAGACGAAGACAGGCAATTGTTGAACATCCTTATGGAACAATAAAACGTCAATGGGGCTTCAACTACATCCTCACTAAAAAAGGAATAAAACGGGCAAGTGCAGATGTTGGGCTAATGTTTGTTGCTTACAACATTCGCCGGATAATGAACATTTTGGGAAAAGATGAACTTAAAAAGTACCTGGAGGTACTTATTTTGTTAGTTTTGTCAATATATTGTCAAAAATGGGCCAAATTAAGCCGATCTAACATAAGCATATTTTTTAATAAAATATTTACTGATCTTTTCAAAGTAACCTTAAATCGGCTTATATTTGTCTGATTTATAATAAAATGATAATTTGGGATTAATTATACACTCTATAAATATTCGCTAAATTAGTATCATGAAATATCCATACAAACATTGTTCATACAAACCGGGGATGATAATAATGGATATTCCATCTGACCATTAAAATCAAAATTATATACAGATGAAAACAATAATTAAAGCATTTCTACTTATAAATATAGTTACATTGTGCAATGTTTCAGTTTCATTTTCCCAAAGCTCTGATCAACTTACTGAGGAAACTGTTAATGAAGAGCTTGATACGAAAGGATTAAAGCAATTTGTTCGTGATTTAAAACAATCCCCTCCTGATCTAAAAGCTAAGAAAATTGAATTGCTTGGGAAGTTAGATAATCCAGGAGTTGTAGAGTTACTAACTAATAATTTCCTAAATGATCAATCAGAAAGTGTACAAATTCGAAGTTTAACTGCATTTACATTGGGGGAAATTAGAGACCAAAGAGCTTTAAAACCGCTAATTAAGTCGCTTCGAAAAGACTATAGTCCGATTGTTCGTCTTGAGGCTGCAACAGCATTAAGTAAGATAGGAACCACCTTAGTAATTAATCCACTAATTACAGCACTAAAAAAGGACGAGGACAATAAAGTTAGAGAAGCTTCTGCTATGGCTCTAACAAGAATAAAAGATCCTGGCGGAGTTAATTCTCTAATTGAAATATTGTCTTTGAATGATGACAATTTGACAAAAATTTATGCTATAAAAGCACTGGGGATAGCTAAGGAGATCCGGGCAGTTAAACCACTTAATTCTATGTTAAGTTCTCAATACAACAGGCAATTAGATGTTCAAATAGAAGTAGTGAAAGCTTTAGCAGAAATAAAAGATAAAACTTCAATTCAAGTTCTTGAAAGGGCATTTGAAAGCAATCAGGTAGAACTACAAAAAGAGGCTGCCTTAGCATTATGCAAATATGGTATAATGTATCTTAGAAATTCCGTTTATAGAAGCAAATCCAAAAGTGCCGAAGAATCAGCCAAGGAAGCAATTATTATTATTGGTGATTCTGTAGTCGATAAACTATATGTTTTCAAGACTATCCCGGATTATATGATATCAGCTTTGGTTGAAATAGGTTCACCTAAGGCCATTGAATTGCTTATTCACTCATTAAAGAGTTCGTCTGAACAATATCGAGAGAAAATAGAAGCATCTCTTTTTTTAATTGGTGAACCAACTATTAAATCTCTGGTAGAAGTAAGGATGGATGTAGATAATTTTTTGTGTGATAGTAAATTGTATGGTTCTAAACGAAAAGAAACATCAAAAAATCTTAAGGAAGAAATTGAGACACTTTTAGTAAAACTGGATTATTCTCCGAATCAAGAAGAGCAGGCGACATATCTTATTATGAATCTAAAGCTGGATGAGTTGAAAAACATTGGAAAACCTGCTATAAAACCTGCTATAGCCCTTTTAAATCACAAAAGTCCTAAGATTCGATCAAATGCAATTAAAGCTATGAGTGAGATAATTAATCCAGGTTTTGTTGAACCTTTATTACATACACTGGAGAACGATGAAAATTATAAAGTTCGTATTGAGGCAGCAAAAACTTTAAGTGAAATAAAAGATACAAGTGCTGTTGATCCTTTATTACATTCATTGAAGAATGATGAAAATTATAAGGTTAAAGAGCAAGCAGCAAGTGCTTTAGGAGCAATAAAAGATAATAGGGCAATAGAGCCTCTTATCAATATAGCCAATGAAGATAGTAAAATGTACTATTCTGCTTTTGGTGCTTTGCTAAATATAAATGCAGAAAATCCGTCGGCTATTAAGTTTTACAACGATGCACTTTTAGAGTTGAGAGGGTATAAATCTCATCTCCATAAGGCTGCTAATATTATTTTGGATTCAAAACATCCAATATCTGTGAAAGTAAGGGAAAATGCATTAAATTACCTTGCAAACTATACATACCTCACAGAAATTATGGATTATAGCAAATTTGGAAAACCTGTTTCAATGGTTTTGAAAAATACGGAAGGAAAAGAAGTAGCAAGAAGAAGGTTTATTTATAGTCAAAAGTATAGTGATCAAATAACATCTGAAATAATAGAAGATATCGCCACAGGTACAGAGGTTCATGTAACGGAATACAGCAAAACTGGTCAACCGATAAATCAGGTTTATCTGTGTTTTGATAATAAAGGAAATATTATCAAAAAAGCGGGTAAAGCTGTACTTATAAAAACAATTGTAGTGGAAAAAAAATCTCCAATCTATACAACATATAACCTTGGGTATAAAGAAAGAAGTACCAGATCTATTTACCCCTGTAAAGAATGTGCTAGCCTTTCAGGAGTTAAGAATTGTAAATATGTTTGGTAATTCTTGTTAATAAAACTGGTAATGAATAAAGCTCAGCATACAATTGAGTAGACGGCTGACCCGTACTGGCCAGTATGCCTCTCAAACCACCAAGCATACGGTTCTTCCCGAGTGCCCGGGACTGACTTCTCCGCAATACCAACTCGTGATTACGGAGACCTCCC
>CAZREZ010000424.1:0-2931 GCA_964599115.1 uncultured Bacteroidales bacterium | reverse complement strand
AAAGCCAAACCAAAAAGTAATAATTTTTTCATGATAATAAGTTTTGGTTAAACATACGGTTATTTAATAATCGTTCACAGCTTAAATAGCTAATTATAATTAAGATTTTAGATTTTAGATTTATTTTAAGTTTTTACTGCTAAACGATTTATTTAATTTAAGAACTTCAAATATAATAAATTAAAATTGAATAGTCAAATTTTATCTTACCGGATTAAAATAAAATGAGTTGCTAATTATTGTTTTAAGTTTGTTTTATATTTCGCTCCTACGGAGCTTAAAATTTCGGTTATTACTATGTTCTATAAACATTCCATTTCTATAATATCTTCAATAAGATTTGTTTTCAAATTTCTTACAATATCACTGATAGAGAAATGGAATGTTTTAATAAATAATATTAAAAAAGCTCCCGATTTGGGAGCTTTAGTAAATATATTATGTAAGTAAAGATTAATTAACAATCATTTTCTTAGTAACCTTATCCTCACCTACATATACAGTATAGAAATAAACTCCCGGACTTAAATTGCTTGCGTCAATAGTTAAGGTATAAGAGCCGGCACCAACTTTTCCACTATTTATTTCATAAACCTTTTGCCCGGTCATGTTAAACACTTCAAGACTAAGTTGAGAAGCTTTTTCAAGTCTTACAATTACAATTGAAGTATTATTAAACGGGTTCGGATAGTTTTGAGATACATTTTCCTGGGTAAAAGTTTTATTATTTTCAGGGACAGCAACAAGGTCACCTTTAGGTAATGCTGCATGATACATAATATTATCAACATAAGAATGATCATCATCAAGAGCAAGTCCGGGAATATTGTCGACCTGGTAAAGAATATGTATGTTATCATCAGAAGTTGAAGCAATATCAGCATATAGGCATTCGTCAAGAAAATGCATAGGATGAGAGTTAAGGTCATAAAACGGACCCCAGTTTAAACCATTATCAGGTGAACTTCGCACCCAGATATGTTTATAGTTTTTTTCGGTATTATCGTATGTTTCGGTTGTAGAGCTATAAGCGAGGAAAATATTATTTTCTTCATCTATGCTCAGGCATGGCATTGTAGATAAGCCTAAAGAACGGTAAACATGAATACCATCGGGGAGGAAATCAATGGTTCCATTTCCATTAACATCCTGTGTCCATCCGATTAAATTACCTGTTTCAGCAAGTACATCAGGATCAAGGCCGTTTATTCCTTCAAATGTCGGCATGGTTTCGTTCCAGTAGCCAATTCCATCAACACCAGAATAATGCCAAAAGGATGTGCTTAATTCATCATTTAGTATTCTGGTAATTCCAAAAGCTACATGAGCCATACCATCATTATCCAAAGCAACGGTAATTGAATTATCAACACAATAAAAAGTATCTGTTATCGTAGTAGTAAAATCAAAAAACAGATACGGGTGTTCCCAGATAATGGTTTTTTCCCATGTGTCACCATTATCCGTAGATTTCATAAGAAACAGGTCGTACAAATAAGACCCTACTATAAAAGCAATAGTATCTCCTTTTGGTTCGGCAAAATCATAATCATCACCGCCAAATCCTAAATAATCATCACTTGTCATGCCATCCAGGATGAGATTTTCCTGATTCCAAGTAACACCGCCATCATCCGACATTGCATATAAAAGAGCATAATCCAAATTCTCATATTCCGAATAGGTAGTTGAAATTGTATGGATTACTTCATTATTCTCGCCGTTAGTAATCATTCTGGGCCATGATAAGTCTTCTTTTCCCGGAGGTCCTGCTAAAACTGTTTTAATCCATTCACCTTCAAATTTGTTAATGCGTTTATAAATGCCTAATCCGTCAAACATGGTGTGATTAACAACTATCTCGCCATCAGGTCCCCAGGGTGCATAAGAGGGCCAACCGGTTTTTTCATCATCTATCCTTTCAGTTGGTAATTGACCCCAATCGGTTCCGTTATAAAAGTTATAACCAGTACCGCGTAAAGCAAAACCTGAAGGATCAAATCCCATTGTCCATACTGCACCAATAGTTCCATCTTCGTATAAAAATATTCTATTTTGAGTGGAGCCGTTAGTTTGCAGGTCATACTGTGTCTCACCTATCTGAGTTTCAATAGGAGAAAATTCTGTGGTTCTCACATAAGGATTATATGGATTTTCAAACTTTGAAATATCCTTAATTGCCTTTCGGTATTCGAGTTTTACAGGACTTGTTTTAACGTTAATCCTTTCCTGTGAAAAGCTAAAAAAGCCAATACTTATGGCTAAACTAAAAAGTAATAATTTTTTCATAATAATATATTTTGGTTAAAAGAAACAAAAGTAATAAATTTAAATTGAATAATCAAATTTTATCTTAACGGATTAGCTGGTTAGCAGCTATAAAATATTTATCTTTTTCATTTATTCCAAACAGTTTAATTCAGTTAGAATCAAAAGTAGCTTACTATTCATCGAACTAAGTAAAATTGGGCTTTTTTATTCAGTCTCCAGTCTTCCTGTTTTACGCATTGGAACACCCTAAACAAATATTTATTAAGGATTTTTTTAACGGTCGTAAGGAAAAGCTTTCAAAATGCAATGTCGGAATACACAAAAAACTCTGCGAAGAACTTATTTGGCCTCTGAATATTTTTGTACAAAACAAGGAATAGGTTTGTGCGTTGGCCTTAGTAAGCATTCCCGAAGTCCCGAAGGAAAAACCTAAGCGATAAAATAAATAACAAATAAATAACAAATATCAATGATCAAATGTTCAAAACAGCTTTGAATATTGTCCCGAGACTCGGGATTGGTCATTGAGATTTATTTGAAATTTGGTGCTTGTCATTTGTGATTTTTAATAATTAGTTAAACTTTCTGACTTTATGGACGTACTCTAATTAGTGTCCGTCCATAAAGTCAAGTGTTTAGTTCAGAATGTTCGAGTTCGAG
>CAZREZ010000423.1:0-2942 GCA_964599115.1 uncultured Bacteroidales bacterium | reverse complement strand
GCAAAGGATTTAACAGATATAATACTTTTGTCGGAACCATTGGAATTGCAATTGGTTTCTTAAACAGAAGTGTGAATTTTTCAAAACTACTCTTTGATAATCAATGGAATGGAACATCATTTGACCCTTCTTTACCTAATAATGAAAATTTCACAGATAATTCAATTTTTTCAATTGACTTTAATTTTGGAGTTTTGATTTCATACCGCTTTTCAAAAAAAATTAAGGTTCATATAGGGTCAAGCCTAAGTCATGTAAACAAACCTAAAACATCATTCTACGAGTCTAACAACAGACTGGAACACAAATTAATCATTCATGGGGGATTATATTATGAATTAAATAATAAACTAAACATCACACCTGAGTTTTTTTATTCAACTCAATCAAATACAAATGAAATAGTTTTCGGCACTAATTTACTTTACGGGAAAAAGGAACTAAAGCTTAATTGCGGAATTTGGTATCGCTTTTCAAGAGACATTATACCTTTAATAGGTATTAATTACTATAAATACAATTTATCTTTTAGCTATGATATAAATATTTCAAAATTACATTATGCATCAAACTATTGCGGAGGATTGGAAATTTCATTAACCAGAATTTTTTATATTAATAACAGACGAACTCCATGTGAAAATTTTGAATATAGCTATTAATTTTTTTGAATAAGTATATGAAAAATATCAGATTAATAAACCCACTAGTTATAATGTTAAAATCAATAATAATTTTAATTTGTGTTTTATCAGCACAAATTTCAATTGCAACCGATTATTATTGGGTTGGAGGAACAGGTGATTGGTCGGATATTAATCACTGGGCAACAAGTTCGGGAGGTGGTGTATTTCATGCCCAGGTTCCCACATCAAATGATAATGTATATTTTGATATTAACTCATTTGCCGAATCAAACAATGTTGTAACTATAAACCTCGGAAATGCAGTTTGCAGAGATATGGACTGGACAAGTGCAGCATTAAATCCTATCATGGAAGGACAGGATACAATAAACCTGCGAATTTACGGTTCTTTGAAACTAATAACCAACATGAACCAAAATTTCCATGGCACAATTTCATTTGAATCAACATCTCCCGGAAAATCTATCAGCTTATCAGGAAAATCATTTTATAACCATGTTTATTTCCAGGGAAACGGCGGTGGATGGTCTTTAACCGATGACTTTATTACAACTAACAACATATATTTTATTCATGGTATATTAAATACCAATAATCATTACTTAACATGTTCCGGATTTTATTCCACAGTTCAAAACCCGAGAACATTAAATCTTGGAAATTCTACTATTGAAATTACAAACTGGGATATTGACGGAACAAATTTAGAACTGGATGCATCTTCATCATTAATCAAACCTAATGCTTCTTTAACTAACTCAAACGGAAACACACTGGAATATAATAATGTATATTTCACAGGGTCAGGTGGTCATATTACAAATAATAATGTCTATACAATTTATAACAACATTAATTTTCCAGGATTAAGCGGTCAAATTATCAATAACAATGAATACGCAATTTATAACAATATAAATTTTTTTAATGACGGCGGCATATCCGGTAATTGTAAAATCAACACAGTTTTAATAAACGGAAACGGAACAATAAATGACAGCGATTCAATCAATTTTGTTCAAATAAGTGGTAAAGGACATATAAGTGGAGGCAATCATGTTATAAAAAGAGTCATTTTTTATGATGACGGACGAATAGATGGTGATAATAAAGTTGATACTGCAATTTTTATGGGTTCCGGAATAATTTCAGGAAATAACATTATTGACAGTGCATATATAAGAATTTCCGGTTTAATTAATAGTAATAATACAATCAGACAATTATGTATTGTTGGATTTGCACAAATTACCGGAACGAACACAATCCATGAAGCCACTCTGAAAGGAGATGCTAACTTGGGAGGACAAAACACTTTTGATATTCTTACATTCTCTCCGGGACACACATATACTTTTGGAATAAATTCCACTCAAACTATAGTTGATGAATTTAATATAACCACCGATTGTTATGCTCCTATCAGAATGTTATCCGATACTAATGGTATTCAGGCAACAATTATAAAAATTAACGGTGGAGTTATTGGAGACTATCTTTCATTACGTGATATTAAAGCTGCAGGAAACAATACACCTTTTATTGCCAATAATTCGGTAGATTTAGGTAATAACACTAATTGGCAAATTGAAACAACAGGATGTATTGACCTTTACTGGGTTAACAGCTCGGGAAATTGGGATGACTCAAATCACTGGGATATTATTTCAGGCGGAGACGGTGGATATTGCCCCCCAACAGAAATTGATAATGTAAATTTTAACCAAAATTCATTTAATGGCTCAGATCAATTTGTAAACATTAATACAGGGAATGCAGTTTGCAAAAACATGGATTGGAACGGAGCCAGTTTTAATCCTGCCCTTACAGGTCCTGACACTAACAATTTAAGAATATATGGTTCGCTGAATTTTATTAATTCAATGGATTTAACCTTTGATGGACAAATATTTTTTGAAGCAACTGAAAACGGACAAACAATATACACTGCTGAAAAAACTTTTATTAATAATGTTTGGTTTAACGGCAAAGGAGGTACTTGGGATTTACTTGATAATTGTAGCTGTTCATCAATTATATTTTTTCAACAAGGTAAAATATTTTCTTTGGCAAACGATATTAATTGTTATAAATTTATTTCTGATGATACAACAACCCGGACATTAAATTTAAGTACCTCAACTATTTCATTATACGGAATGCTTGATAATGTCTGGCTTTTGAATGGTTTAAACCTTACACTTTATGCTGACTCGTCATTGTTAAAATCAAATGGGAGTATGGGGAATATCGTAAGTTTTAATGGAAACAAGTTTATATATAATAATGTTGAAT
>CAZREZ010000422.1:0-2943 GCA_964599115.1 uncultured Bacteroidales bacterium | reverse complement strand
AATTATTTTGACTTTTCTATGATAGATGAAAATATTTTTTTACAAATAGTCTAATTTTTTAGCAAATTGAAACGTTCGTTCTACTAAATCATAAATTTATTATTTTGAATTTGTATTTTTGCGCATTTTGAGATTTAGTTGTTTAGGTTATAGGGTTAGGGTTAAGAGGCTTGTTTAGTTTAGAGGTAAGGGTAAAGTTTTTTTACACCTAACCTTTTCCTTTTATCCAAACCGGCTTACTAACCTTTACCATTACCGTTATTTAATTATTTGTTAGATTTTTATTCATAGCCAATATAAGAAGGAGCACTAATATCAAAATTATCAAATTTGTGATCAGGCATTTCAAAGAAATCCAAAATAAAATTTTTAGCATCACCTGGAGCATTAGGGAAATAAGTAAAACTTAATTGGAATGATCCAAAAACAAGGAATTCATTTTTTACCCGTATTCCTATTCCATATCCACCATACATAGGATAAGAAAATATTCCCTTGTAACCACCGATAAATCCTATATTTGCTGCTGTAAAAAACGACATCCTGAAACCCAAAAGATTAATAGGACTAAACAGATTGCTTTCAAGATTCAGATAAAACCTTTGTTGACCTGTTAGCTCATCTGTTTTCAAGCCCTTAATTCCATGTTCATTATTAAGATAAATTTCTTGGCCTGGCTGCATATCTCTCCCAATTATATAATCTATTGTCAGCATATTTCTTATAAAATAATTTTTTAAATATATTAGCGGAGGAGTATATGTTAATTTCGAATGAAAGATTTCCTGCTGAATTTCGTCATTAAGGAGATAAGTGCCAAATTCAGCCAAAAGATAATACAAACCGATTTTATTGAGTTTTCCACCGTAAGCTATTTCTATCCCTGCATAAGTCCTGTCGCTTAATTCCCCGATAGAATATCCACCTGTTAATTTTAGCAAAAATCCATACGGAAAATCTTCTGTTTTACCAAATTCATTTATATAGTTTACCCTGTAGTATTCTTGCTTTGAAAAAGAGATACTTCCCAGAATGTCGGTTGTATTTTTCATTGAAAAGCTACTGTCGGGTATTTCAGGCCTGTCGGTATAATGGGTATTAATTAAACGAATTGCAGGTACAAACCATACAGGATAACTATCCTTAGTTTTTAACCAATTCAAAGGGAACTGCTTTCCTATCCAAATATCATTTTGGTTGAATTTTAAATTCCATGGAGCTGAAGTAGAATCATTTACTGAATAAGTAATATCTCTTTCTCTCTTAAGAAATGAAATTCCACCTCCCCAGTTTACTTTATATGGAATAAATGATCTTGAAATACCTGCTTTGTAATCAATTCCTTCATCTAATTTTTCATAACTGAGTTTACAATCTATAAATGAGCGCCCGATATTTTTTATTATGTAAGAAGAATAAGTCCATTTAAATACCGGCGACTCATTAGCATCAAATGAAAATGCATTATCGAATTCGTGCCCCAAACCGAGAACATTCACATTTTTGACTCTCAACCTCCATTTTTTAGCAGAAATGATTATTGGATAAACTGCCCATTCGAAAACATCCTTTACTACTATTAAAATATCAACAGAATCTTTAGAAGCATCATAAACCTGAATTGTTGCATTTTGAATATAAGGAAGATCACGAAGCAACTTGCCGTTTTCAGCTAAAATTGAAGGATTCACTGTGTCGCCTTCACTGAAAAGCAAGTTTTTATATATTACTTTATCGGATGTATTTATATGAAATTTTTTTTCATCCTTTGTTAAGCAACTATCGTAATTAACCGATTCAATAAGCGGCGGTCCAAAAATTCTTAAATTCTTTATTTCAATTTTACGGATAATTTTACCTGATGAAGCTAGATATTTATCTGTACTTTTAAATTCTTGTTTTTCCTTAATTACAGTATTGTCATAAGATACAAAAGCAGCATTATATAGTTTTTTTGTAATTTTGTTTTTATATGCAAATTGCTGTAGTTTAGAATAAAAACGGCTGTCTTTACTAGTAAAAACCATTGTTGTATCGTTTTTAATTAATAAAGTGTCGGCTTTAACTTTAAGTACACTATCGTTAATAATAACAAAACTTCCTGCTTTTATTTTTAATGTGTCCGTTTGAAGTGAGTTGATCGTATCCTGCCCGAAAATAAAAATTGAAAACAAATAAAATACAAATAATAATACTGGTTTTATTAATATTTTTATTCTTTTCTGCATTTACTGATTTTTTTATTATCAGGATAATAATATTTTTTCTTTTCTATAACAAAAAAGTTGTTAATGATTGTAAAATTAGAAAAAATGTTTAATGCTAAAACACTTATTGTATTTCAAAGCTACAAACGAATATAAATAATAGTTATGAGAGTAATGTGTTTAGCATAATTTCATTATTAATTATAATACATAAAGGAATTGTATCATGTTTATTAGTTTGTAAATGTATAAAAAAGCCCGTAAGAGTTATTTTACGGGCTTTACATTGTAGCGAGGATGGGATTTGAACCCATGACCTCCGGGTTATGAATCCGACGCTCTAACCACCTGAGCTACCTCGCCATGAATTTAAGTTTGCAAAGATATAAAATATTTTATTTGGTTATTATAATAATATTATTTAGTGTTTTTTTCTTAATAATCCCGAAGTCTCAGCGATTTTCCACGGGTAATTAATTTTAGTAAATTATTTATTTAAATCTAAAATCTACTTTAAAATTATAAAGCCACGGAACTCTTGGATCAATTTCTTCGGCTTCTAATTTATTTGGAAGATTTTCATAATAATTTTGCAAATTTAATTCTTTTGGCAAATTATAGCAAGTTATAATAATTGTATCATCTTTCACTTTAATATCACCATCAATTTTACTAAATACGGCATCTGCTAAATGAGTTGCATTCCATCGATTATAAGGTTTTGGTAGGTTTTGTC
>CAZREZ010000421.1:0-2958 GCA_964599115.1 uncultured Bacteroidales bacterium | reverse complement strand
GCATTAATAATAATTTCCAACGGGAATTTATTTTTAAGAGAAGCAATACGGTTATAATTAACCTTTGTTATTTTAATATCTTTTTGTTTATTTGTGTCACCAAGAGCAATTGTATAGATTGGAAAGCCAAGTTTTTTAGCTGCATAAACAGGATTAAGCCCTTTGTTGAATATTCCGTCACTTGCAATAATTATTGCACCCACATTTCGGTTCGAATACCTTACAATTAATTCATCAAAGAGTACTGAAAAATTAGTTTGCTTACTTGAGTATGAACTATCAATTATTCCTGATACATCATCGCCAAAAGAATAGTATTTAACATCGTAGTTTTTCTTCAGATTATCAATCAGGACTTTAGAATTACCGAAATATTCATTTTTATAGAACAGTGAATCTTTTCCTGTTAAAATTGACTGTGAATTATCCTGAGCGAAAATAATTACAGGTTTCTCAGTATGCCTAATAACAATTTTTAATAATGGTGATAATAATAAAAACGAAATAAGGCTTACCGACAAAAATCGAAAAAAAGTCATACATATCAATTTCCATGGCAAAAATTCATTTTTCCGGTCTTTGTAGTACAGAATTATTGCATACAATATTCCTGTCAACAAACAAAATATTACGAACCATAATGGAAATTCAGCAACTATATTCAATTTGAAATTATATCCTTAATAGGTTTATAAAAAATAATTATTTAAAATGCTATGATTAACTTCAGGAGCACATACCGCCGCAAACACTTATCACTTGAGCGGTAACATAGGCGGAAAGGTCGGATGCTAAGAATAATGCAATATTTGCAACATCATCAGGTTTTCCCGATCTTCTCAACGGTATAGTTTTTATCCATTCATTTTTAACTTCTTCCGTTAGCTTTGCTGTCATTTCGGTTTCAATAAATCCCGGTGCAATTGCATTACAGCGAATATTTCTTGAACCCAATTCCATTGCAATAGATTTTGTAAATCCGATCAATCCGGCTTTAGAAGCCGAATAATTTGATTGTCCTGCATTACCCTCAAGCCCAACAACAGAGCTCATATTTATAATTGACCCTGATTTTTGTTTCAGCATTTGTCGTTGAACAGCTTTTGTTAAATTAAAAATTGATTTTAAATTGACTTTTATAACTATATCCCAGTCAGCTTCAGTCATTCGTAAAAGCAGTTTATCACGTGTAATACCGGCATTATTTACCAGTATATCAATTCCCCCGAAATCTTTTAAAACATTGCTGATTAATGTTTCAGCGTCTTTAAAAGAACTTGCATCTGATGCATAGCCTTTTGCTTTTATATCAAGATTTCTTAATTCATTCTCAAGAGTTATCATATTTTCATCACAAAATAAATCCGAAAAAGCAATATTGGCACCTTCGTTAGCAAATTTTAAAGCGATTGCTTTACCAATCCCTCTTGAAGCACCTGTAATTAAAGCAGTTTTTCCTTCTAAAAGTTTCATGATGACAAAAATTTATATTTAATAAAATTAATTTTATTATAAGTTTTCAAAAATAAAGAAATTCTTTTAGTTAAAATCATTTTGGAATAAATTTTTCCTGCAATTCATCAATTATACAGGGAAGTTCTTTAAGTACTTTATCTGATAATTTATCCAAATCAAAATCATAAGTTGTTATTTTTGATTTAACAGAATCGGCTTGTATTTTATATTTCAGGTATTTTGATAGTTCTCTATACAGATCGGATATTTGAATGGGTTTTGATAAAAAGCTGTTAAAGTCGTTTTCAATAATCCTGATATTTTTTTCTCTAAGTTCGGTATTTGCTTTTCTTAACATTTTTTCAGAATCTTTTAAAGCATTCTCTGCTTGTTTTCGTTCACTTATATCCTCAACCACACCATCGTAATAAAGAACCTTACCGGTTTTGTCACGAGTTAACCATGCACTTTCACTAATGCAAACTTTTGTTTTATCGTATCGTTCCCATTCCGTTTCCATTCCAATTATTACCTCATCCTTTTCTATTCGTTTCTTAAAAATATTGCGTGGAAAGTCATGTTCTTCAATATCAGTTTTGGCAAGAACTTCAAAAGAAGGATATTCCAACATTTTGACAAGTGCAGGATTAGCAACAATTATTTTCCCTTCAGGTGTTGTACGGTAAATACCAACAGATGCATTTTCAAAAATACTGCGGTATCGTTCTTCACTAAGCATAAGTTCATCAAGTAATTCTGATAATTTTTCTTTTTGTTCAGTTATTTGCTTGTTTTTAACTTGTAAAATTTCGTTTGATTTATGTTTAATCTTATACCTGTTTGAAACTACTTTAAATAATATTAATGCAGAAATAATTATAATTAATAAAATAATAATCATTGAATTACGAATATAACGCTCACGGTCAATTTGCAAATTTTGAATTTCACTTTTATTTCTTAATATTTCATTTTCTCTTTCTCTTTTTTCGGTTTCATATTTTAATTGTAATTCTGTAATTTGCATATGCTTTTCACTATTAAACAGTGTGTCTTTTAATAATTCAAATTGCTTATGATATCCTAAGGCTTTTTTATAATTTCTAAGTTTTTCGTATATATTTGATAAACTTCTATAACACTTTTTTATCTGGTCTCTGAAATTGATATCCCTCGCAGTTTCCAAACTTTTTTCTGTGTAATCAATGGCTATTAAATAGTTTCCCAAATTATAATTTATTAAACCCAACTCATATAAAGTAATTGTTATTCTTTTTTTATCGCCCACTTCTTCTTTAATTTCTAATGCTCTTTTTTGATAATCAAGTGCTTTATTATAATCACCCATCAGATTGTATGCCTCTCCAATATTACTTAAAGTGATAGAAATTAATTTTTTATGGCCAATTTGCTCTAATAGTTCATCAGCATTAAAATAATAATTAAGTGCTTTATTATATTCTTTCTTTTTCAGGTAAATATCACCGATATGAAGTGTTATGT
>CAZREZ010000420.1:0-2967 GCA_964599115.1 uncultured Bacteroidales bacterium | reverse complement strand
AAAAAAGAAAGAAAGATATTCATTTACTGTTGAATCATATAAAAATTTCTTTACAATCTTCCCTGAAAGTGATTTTATGAAGGAAGCATCAAATATATACGAAAATGCACTTGAAAAATTTAATAATTAAAAAACTTATAATAATTAACAGATGGATTATAAAAAAGTTAAAACTGAAGATACAACTGTAACAAGAAAAAAAAGCGATTTTTACAACAAAACAGGTAATATTTACAGAAGTGTAGCAATCTTATCAAAAAGAACAAACCAGATATCTCTTGAAATGAAAGAGGAATTAGACAGGAAAATATCGGAGTTTGCTACTCCATCAGATAATCTTGAAGAAATTTTTGAAAACAGAGAACAAATTGAAATTGCAAGATATTATGAACGTCTTTCAAAGCCAACATTGATTGCAATTCACGAGTTTCTGAATGACGAAATATATTTCAGATATCCGGAAGTAGAAATAAAAGATAATGCTGAAAAGTAAAAAAATAATAATCGGAATAACAGGAAGCATTGCAGCATATAAAATTCCTTTTTTAATTAGATTATTAAAAAAGGAAGGTGCGCAAGTACAGGTTGTTATGACTCAGGCGGCAAAAGATTTTGTTACTCCTTTAATACTTTCTGCATTATCTGAAAATCCTGCTTTATGTGATTTTTTTGATGAAAAAAACGGCAAGTGGAACAGCCATGTTGAATTAGCCTTATGGGCTGATCTTTTTATTCTTGCTCCGCTTTCAGCTAATACACTTGCTAAAATGGCAACCGGAATTGCTGATAATCTGCTTTTAACTACATACCTTTCAGCAAAATGCCCTGTGTTTTTTGCTCCTGCAATGGACCTGAAAATGTATGCTCATCCAACAACAAAAAGAAATATTGAAATACTTCAATCTTTTGGAAATCATTTAATAGCTCCTACTGAAGGTGAACTTGCTAGTGGTCTTTGTGGTGCAGGAAGAATGGAAGAACCTGATGTTATTTTGGATATCCTTACAAATTATTTTAAAAAAAAAGCTGATTTAAAAGATAAAACCGTTTTGATTTCTGCAGGCCCTACATACGAGGCAATTGACCCTGTTAGATTTATCGGTAATTTTTCATCAGGTATTATGGGATATTCAATTGCCGAAGAGTTAGCCGAAAGAGGAGCAAAGGTTAAACTTATATCAGGTCCTACTGACCTTAAGGTTGATCATAATAATATCATTTGCAAAAATGTAGTTTCAGCCCTTGAAATGTATAATGCATGTATTAAAGAATTTGAAAATGCAGATATTGCTATAATGTCGGCTGCTGTTGCTGATTATACCCCTGAAAATCCATCTGAAAAAAAGATTAAAAAAAACAAATTTAATACTACAATAAAATTAGAACCTACTAAAGATATTCTTGCAGAATTAGGTATAAGAAAAAGAAAAAATCAGTTATTGATAGGTTTTGCTCTTGAAACTGATGATGAAATTAATAATGCAGTTAAAAAACTGAAAAATAAAAACCTTGATTTTATCGTTTTAAATTCTTTAAAGGATAAAGGTGCAGGTTTTAAGTTTAAAACAAACAAAATAAAAATTATTGATAAACAAAATAAAATTACTGATTTTAATTTAAAAACCAAAAAAGAAGCTGCAAAAGATATTGTTGATAATATATCGTATATTATTGATAGAAAGCAAGATTAAGATAATTACTTAAATAAAAGATTTATGAGAAAAATAATCTTCTCGATTCTAATTTTTATTCTCACCCTTCATGTTTCAGGACAGGAATTTTATTGTAATGTACAGGTAAATTCACAACAGGTTGAAGGAACTGATAAAAGAGTTTTTGAAACTCTTCAAAATGCTATTTTTGAATTCATGAATAACAGAACATGGACAAATTATTCATTTAAAATTGAGGAAAGAATAGAATGTGCTATGCTAATAACTATCAGTCGAAAAATTTCGTCCGATGTATTTGAAGGAACCATTAATTTAGTGTTAAGAAGACCTGCATATAAAACATCCTATAATTCGGCTTCATTGAATTTTATTGACAAGGATTTTCAATTCAGGTATGTAGAGTACCAGCCTTTGGATTATTCTGATAATGTTTATACATCAAATTTAACATCAGTATTGGCATATTATACATATATTTTACTTGGGCTTGATTTTGATTCTTTTTCTCTTTATGGAGGAACACCTTATTATGAGAAAGCACAGGCAATAGTAAATACTGCACAAAATGCAGGGGAAAGAGGTTGGAAAGCTTATGAAAATCAAAAAAACAGGTATTGGCTGGTTGAAAATCTTTTAAATCCTGCTTATCAGAATATACGAAAATTTATTTATGATTATCACAGAAGAGGACTGGATATAATGGCTGAAGATGCCCCGACAGGCAGGGCAAATATTACTAAAAGTTTAGGTTTGTTGCAAAAACTATATAATGACAGACCCGGATTATTTATCCTGCAAGTAATGCTTGATACAAAAAGAGATGAAATAATTGATATTTATTCAGAAGGCTCGCCTGTTGAAAAAACTAAAGCAGTTAATATTCTTAAGAAAGTTGATCCTGCAAATTCTTCCAGATATCAGGAAATTCTTGATAAATAATTTTCTTATCATCAGTTGATTTTTTTATAAATTTACAGTTTTTATAGTGTATATTCTGGTAACTTTACTGAAATGAATAAAAAAGTACACAACCAAATAGTAAGTTTCATATGGAGTATTGCAGATGACGTATTGAGAGATGTTTTTGTTAGAGGAAAGTACAGGGATATTATTTTGCCATTTGTTGTATTAAGGCGACTTGATGCTTTGCTTGTACCAACAAAAGAAAAAGTATTGGAAGCAGCAGACTTCATGAAAAAAGAAAAAATAGATGATAGATCTGCTTTAAAAGCCGTAACCAAATATCCATTTTGGAATACATCAAAATTTACTTTTGAAAGTTTGTTGAATGATG
>CAZREZ010000419.1:0-2968 GCA_964599115.1 uncultured Bacteroidales bacterium | reverse complement strand
ATGTTGTTATACTGTATTTTATATCTTGAAACATTCAACTTTATTTATGTATGCGGAAAACAGGAAGATACTATGCAAAAATATTCCGCTTTTATGAGGTTTTCATTTTAAGATAGGCCAATAAAGTCCTCTCTGAGACAATAGGGTATGTATACAGGGATTGTTTCAGATAAACAAATCATAATCTATTAACAAAGAATCTTTTACATTTTAATCACCTTTATCCTGAAAATTGAGTCAGTATTGCGAATAATGATAAAATACATTCCGTTTTGGTTCATTGAGAGATCAATATATTCCTTCCGGTCATGGATGTTCTTCTTTTTAACCAACCTTCCTAAATAATCATATACTTCAATCCGGTAATTTTCATATATTAATGTTTCAGGCAGATCAATCGCTAGCAAACCTGAAGTAGGATTGGGATAAATTAATATTGGTGCATCATAATTTAAATAATTGGGAATAGTATCTATTTCTTCAACAAGAATAGGATTGGCGACTATACTTTCCTGGTTGCTACAGAAATGACAGGCAGTAGTAATTGATGCATGTACAATACTACCTGTATCAGCTTCGAAGCCAGGGCTAAAAACAACCTTCTCTCCTGCGATAAAACTAGCTTCACTGCCTGACTTTATCCATACAATACTTTGATTTCCAGCTACTGTTATTGTATTCTTTGCTTCAAAACAAATTGTACCATTGGTTAATACCAGACCTGATACTGCTGTGTTTTCAGGTACAAAGGATGAATTATTAAGGATTAAAGTCATGTTATCAGTACTATCATAAGTACATGGTAGTTGAGCAAATGCTGTTAGCGACAATAATACAGATCCATTTGACATATCGCTTGAACCAGGTGTATAGATTGGATTAAGTATATAAGCATCGGAAAAGGTACCATCTCCTTGTGTTATCCATAATACAGAATCCTGATTGCTTGCTGTTCCTAACAAAGCATATGTTGAATCAAAACAAATTTCATCATCTTGGCCCGCATCAGCAACTGGTTGTAATACAATTGACAAGGCCATATAATCTGATACATTTGTTGTACAAGGGTTTAATGAATATGCAGTTAATGTGAGCAAAACAGTTCCGTTTATAATATCATTACTTCCAGGAGAATATGTTCCCGTAGCTGATGCCGGAGAATTAAATACTCCGTCACCAGACGTAGTCCATGCAAGAGAATCATAACCAGTAGCTGATCCACTCAAATTACAATTCACATTTACACAAATGGTATCATCTAGCCCGGCAAAAGCAGTGGGATTATCATATACTGTGATGGTGATGCTATCAGTACATGTGGTAATACCATCAGTTACCTGCACCCAATAAATCGTAGTTTGCGTAGGTGAAACTATTATTGAATATGTGGTATCTCCTGTTGACCAAAGGTAGGTAATGCAATAGGGTTCAGGTACAATTTCACTCCATGTTGCGCCATGAATTATTCCATTGTTTTGATATTGACTCGTATCATAAGTTAATGACCCTGAACCTTCATTGAATTTCCAGTATCCCATCAATCCTGACTCAGATCCAATTAAGCCATTACACATCATAATTTGTATTTCTTCCTGACTAAGCGAAGTATTCCATAAACTTACCTCATCAATATTCCCTTCAAAACAATAAGTAAATCCGTAATTTTCCTCAGTACCAAAGGTTGTTATAGATGAACCTGAAGGTAAAGGACCAGAAACGACTTTCTCATCTTTTAGTATCCCATTTTTATAAATTTTGAGTGTAGTTCCATCATAGGTGAAACTGACAAACATCCATGTATTATAATCAGAACTGTCTAAACTGAAGTTCAGATTTCCATTTATTAACCATAGGTTGATGGCCATTACATGAACTCCCTGATCATAACCATAATGTAAAATAAAGATTCCTGAACCTTGACTCCAATTGGCTAAGATCGGAAAATCATCTTCGACAAGTGATTGTGGGAATTTCACCCAACAGCAGCCTGATAATTGAGCTGGGGTTCCCAAATTATTATTTACTTCAACATAATCGTTTGTGCCATCAAAATAAAGCGAGTAATTTGAGTTGCATGATGGACTATTCCCCAAAGCACTCAAACTAATTGTATCACCAATGCAAATTGTAGTGTCTTGCGGCTCAATGGTAGCATTCACAATACTTAAATACACAGTATCACTTGGGGTGCAACCATTGGTGTCAGTAACAGTAACTGAATACAAACTACTTTGACATACATAAATGCTTTGTGTAGTATCACCTGTATTCCATGAGTAACTATTAAAACCTCCTCCTGCATCAATAAGGGAACTATCAACATTGCAGTAAGACATAGAGTCAGGAAAAATATCTACGTTTGGATCACATACAATAATATAGTCCTGCTTTATAAGTGTATCATAATTTGTTCCATCTGAAACAATTAATTTAACTGAATATACACCTGCAGTATCATAATTCCATGATGGATTCTGGGTAATACTATCAATAACTCCGTCATTTTCAAAATCCCATTTCCAGATGGTTGGATTCCCTGTTGAAAGATCAGTAAAATGGACTTCCTCGCCTTCAGTAATAAGCGTATCGCTGACAGTAAAATTGGCAAGCATTTCAAGATTAAATTCATACGTATAAGTTAGGCTCCATTTTCCGTTTTCATCTTTTGTACGGACAAATAAATTATGGTCGCCCAAACCAAGTGAGGAAAGGTTTGCATTGAAGCTCACATCCACAATACTATCGGATGATATTGTCACTTGCTCACCGTTTCCGAATCCGGGATCGGTATCGAAATAATATTCCATTTGAACAAGGTCAGGCAGTGGATCAAGGTAAGTTGGTTCAGCAGCTTTGTAAACATCCTGATTGTAAACTAGGCTCCACTTACCATTTTCATCTTTTGTGCGGACAAATAATTTATGATAGCCCACATCAACCAACGACAGGTCGGCATTGAAGCTCACAT
>CAZREZ010000418.1:0-2970 GCA_964599115.1 uncultured Bacteroidales bacterium | reverse complement strand
TAACAAAGCAATTGAATTAGACCCTGAGTATAAGGAAGCTTATTACAATAGGGGAATATGTAAATATATATTGGAAGACAATAGAGGAGCTATACAAGATTATAACAAAGCAATTGAATTAGACCCTGAGTATAAGGAAGCTTATTACAATAGGGGAGTATGTAAATCTAAATTGGAAGACAATAGAGGAGCTATACAAGATTATAACAAAGCAATTGAAACAGATCCTAAGTATAAGGAAGTTTATTACGATAGGGGAGTATGTAAACATAACTTGGAAGACTACAGAGGAGCTATACTGGATTTCAACAAAGCCATTGAAATAGACCCTGAGGATAAGGAAGCTTATTACAATAGGGCAAAATGTAAATGTATATTGGAAGACTACAGAGGAGCTATAATGGATATCAACATGGTCATTGAATTAGACCCTGAGGATAAGGAAGCTTATTACTATATGGGAGTAATTAAATGTATATTGGAAGATTACAGAGGAGCTATACTGGATTTTAACAAAGCCATTAAATTAGACACTGGGTTTAAGGAAGCTTATTACAATAGGGGAAAAAGTAAAAGTGAATTGGGAGACTATAGAGGAGCTATACTTGATTTTAACAAAGCCATTAAATTAGATTCTGAGTATAAGGATGCTTATATCGTTAGGGGACTGAGTAAATATATGTTGGGAGACATTGACGGAGCCTGTTTTGACTTTTCCAAGGCTGGTGAACTTGGACACTTGAAGGCTTATGATTTTATTCAAAAAAATTGTAATTAACACCATAAAAATCTTGATTAGTGAAAAATAAATTATATAAAAAATTTCCAAAATGAACTTTTTTGCCGTCTGTGGCAACGTTTTACACTCAATTTTTACTTACTTGGGTTAATTAATTATATTTGTCCAGACTTAAACTAATCATTAACCAAAACAACAAACTTATAATAAAAATGATATTGTTTTGCACATTTTTATATGTAACTATATCTATTGATGTTTTTGATTTAAAAAAAATAATAAAAGGATATAACTGATGAGTACAAAAAAACCTTACAAGAACAGGAAGGCATTAGAGCAATTCCTGCGAAACCTGGAAAACCTATTGCAGAGGGCAAAAGAGTGGGAAAAAAACCAGAAAAAAAAGAATTTGAAGAAAAAAAGCAAAGAAAAAACAGATTAAAAGATTATGAAAATTGAAGAAATTATAATGCTGATTGGATACTATTTCAAATGAAGATAATGCACTTGAATAATATTAAACTATTATTAAAAAATGAAAAAAATAATAAATTTAATTGCATTTTTATTAATTGTAGTTTTATTCAGTTCTTGCAATGATAAAAATTGTAATAAATTACCGAATTCTTTTAACAATTATAGACAGGCTCTTAAAGAAGTAAAATCTGCAAAATTTGAAATAAATGATAAAATAAACAATTCTAAAAGTTCTTGGATACGAGGCGCATCATTCTATAGTTGTGATTTAAAAACAGGTTATCTAATTATTGAAACTGATAAAAAAGAATATATTCATCAAGATATTCCTATAGAAGTTTGGAATAATTTTAAAAAGGCTGATTCATTTGGAAGATATTATTCAAGAAACATTAGAGGGAAATATAAAATAAAGATAGAAAATTATTAACACTGCATAACAGATAAAGATTAAACGTTGTATTTCGGAATATCTTAACTGATATATCAGGAATAACTTTCCATCCACTTTATTGTTTCAAAATTAATCTAAAAAAGGAAAGAAACGGGCAAGTGTTGATGTTGGGCTGATGTTTATTGCTTATAATATTTGCCGGATAATGAACATTTTAGGAAAAGATGAACTTACGTTACCCACAATTTTGAAATATGAAATTACTCGCTTTCTTAGACATATTAGGCTTTAAAGATATCGTTAAATACAATTCATATGGAGAGTTACGAAAGATTTATCAAATTTTCGAAAGAAGTTATAAAAACGCAATATCACTCCATAGATACCAATTAACTTCAGACGGTCTCATCCCGGGCTTTGAAAATTCTCATGTCGAAGCCATTCAAATATCGGACAGCATTATTCTCTGGGCGAAAAATGACTCCATCAGATCATACTATGATCTAATTATTTTGTGAGAGAGCTCCTATTTCATGAAATATATTCTGGTTTACCACTTCGAGCTTGTATCCACTATGGTGAAATGGAGATCGAGGCAAAGTCTTATTCAAAATCAAGCCATATTACAACAAATACCCTTTACGGAAAGGGAATAACGACAGCCTATCAAAATTGCGAGAATCAGGTTTGGTCTGGAGGTTATATATCAAAAGAGGCCATAGATGCATATAAAACAGTCCATTCCAGTTTTCATCTTCAAGACCGAGAAATTGAAGAAGGAATAAAACAGCTGACTGACTTTGATAACCTGCCAAAAAGATATTTTATTACACCTTATTCAGTACCGTTAAAAAATAATATTACTTCAAAGGAGTTCTGTATTAATTGGGTTAGTTATACTAAACGTAAATTTAGTAAAACCAATGTTGAATCTGCGTTTCGAAAATTTAATAAGAAAGTAGAGGACGATAACACTAAATCAAAAATCATGAACACCTTACAGTTTCTCGATGATTGCCCTATAAGAATTATATGAAAAACTGTGGGTAATAACAAATAGCAAAAAGCATGGATCAAATTTCTTTAGCATTGACAAATCGAAAAAATTTAGTATCTTTAATACGGTCGAGCGACTTCACGGTGTGAAGTCACCACAACCTCTTGCTATAAAACGTCGTCGATATAGATTTATTAATAATCCCAAATCATATTATTGAACATTCAAAAAAATATGGAAAAAATAAAGATAATTGATACAAATGCAGGCAATATTCTTGAATACGTAGTCTGCGGGTATAAAAATATTAATAATGTTTACTATATTTTTCTATTTACAAAAATATAGTTACCTTAGCACACA
>CAZREZ010000417.1:0-2982 GCA_964599115.1 uncultured Bacteroidales bacterium | reverse complement strand
CTTCTTCGTCACGTTTTGCACCATCACCGGTAAAATATAATCCTTTGTATGAAGCAAAATAAGTCTGACGACATCTTTCATGATCACCATAAGTTGATCTGATCATACCGGGCCAAGGGAATTTAATACATAAGTTACCTTCAACACTATTACCCTTCAATTCTTTACCTTCGTGGTCAACCAGGATTGGCTGAATACCCGGAAAAGGCAATGTAGCAAATGAAGGTTTTGTTGGAGTAATACCTGCAAGTGGAGTTATCATAATTCCACCGGTTTCGGTTTGCCACCAGGTGTCAACAATCGGGCATCTTCCTTTACCGACAATATCGTGATACCAGCGCCATGCTTCTTCGTTAATAGGTTCACCAACTGTTCCGAGAGTTTTTAATGAGCTAAGGTCTTTGCTTGTAACAAACTCATTTCCTTGGGCTACTAAAGCACGGATAGCTGTCGGAGCAGTATAGAACTGATTGACTTTATATTTATCTACAACATCCCAGAACCTTCCTGCATCAGGCCATGTTGGAACACCTTCAAACATAACTGTGGTAGCTCCAGCCAATAGTGGTCCGTAAACAATATACGAATGTCCTGTTACCCAGCCAATATCAGCAGTACACCAGTAAATATCTCCATCACTATATTGGAATACATTTTTGAAAGTATATTCTGCAAATATCATATAACCGGCAGTAGTATGCTGCACACCTTTTGGTTTGCCTGTTGAACCTGAAGTATAAAGAATGAAAAGAGTATCTTCTGAGTCCATTACTTCAGCTTTATTTTCAGTACTTACATTTTTAATTGCATCGTGCCACCAAATATCTCTGCTGTCCTGCATATTAACATCTTCGCCTGTTCTTTTAAAAACGACACATTTTTCAACTGTAGGGCAAGTTTTTAATGCTTCGTCAACAATACCTTTGATAGGAATATTCTTAGTACCTCTGTATCCACCATCGGAAGTTATAACAATATTTGAAGTACCGTCAATAATACGGTCAGCTAAAGCATTAGCTGAAAAGCCTGCAAATACAATTGAATGTATAGCTCCTATTCTTGCACAAGCTAACATGGCAATTGCAAGCTCAGGAATCATTGGTAAATAAATAGTAACCCTGTCGCCTTTTTTGATACCTAATTTTAATAAGGCATTAGCAAATTGACATACTTTTTCGTATAATTCACCATAAGTTAGTATAACAGTATCATCATTAGGATCATTTGGTTCCCAGATAATAGCTGCCTGGTCTTTTCTCAAAAACATGTTTCTTTCAAAAATGTTTTCGGTGATGTTTAATTTTCCATTTACGAACCAATTTATATTTGGTTCTTCAAAGTTCCACTCCAGTACTTTGTCCCATTTTTTGTGCCAATAGTAATCTTCTGCTATATTGCCCCAGAAAGCGTCAGGATTGGCTACACTTTCCTGGTATTTTTCAAGATATTCACTTAAGCTGCTGATTTTGTTTGTCATAATTTTTTAATTTTTATTAATATTAATTTTTATTTATTTTCTTAATTAACTTTGTGCCAATTTTTAAAAAAAAGCAAAGATATAATAATTTTTTAAATATGGAATAAAGCCTTAAAATAATTATATATTTATATTTTAACAACTTAACATGAAGATATTGATTTTAAATTGTGGCAGTTCTTCAATAAAGTTTCAATTATTTGAAATTGAACATGAAGTATTATTAGCAAAAGGAATTGTTGAAAGAATCGGATTAGACAGCTCTTTTTTAAAAAATGAAAGAAACGACGGAGATAAAATAAAATTAGAAGTTGAAATACCTGACCATCAAATTGGCATTAAATATATTTTGGAAATGTTAATAAGTAATAAACACGGAAGTATTTCCAACTTTGATGAGATTAATGCTGTTGGTCACCGGCTTGTACATGGTGGCGAAAAATTTAAATCAAGTGTTTTAATAACTGACGAAGTAATACAAAAAATGGAGGAATGTATTGATTTGGCTCCCTTACATAATCCTCCCAATCTTAAAGGTATTTACTCCATGAAAGCCTTATTACCTGATGTTCCGCAGGTAGGTGTATTTGATACGGCTTTTCATCAATCTATGCCTGAGCATGCTTTTATGTATGCTATTCCTTATACCTTATACAAAAAATACGGGATCAGAAAATATGGATTTCACGGAACAAGCCACCGCTATGTTTCCAAACGTGCATGTGAGATTTTAAATCTTGATTATTCAAAACAAAAAATCATTACCTGCCATTTGGGGAATGGAGCATCGGTTGCAGCAATTAACTGCGGAAAATCGGTTGATACATCAATGGGTTTAACTCCTGTAGAAGGATTAATTATGGGAACACGAACAGGTGACATGGATTTAGGAGTTTTATTTTTTTTAATGAATAAAGAAGAGATTGGAACACAGGAAGCAAACACTTTAGTTAATAAGCAAAGTGGAGTGCTTGGAATATCAGGTGTTTCATCAGATATGAGAGAAATTGAAAAAGCAGCCGGAGAAGGTAACAAAAGAGCACAGCTTGCTCTTGATATGTATCATTACAGGGTTAGAAAATATATTGGTGCTTATGCAGCTGCTATGGGAGGTTTTGACATCCTTGTTTTTACAGGAGGAATTGGTGAAAGAGGTCCTGAAACAAGAGAAGAAATCTGCAAAGATTTTGAGTTTCTCGGCCTGGAATTTGATCCTGAAAAAAATAGAGGAAAAAGGGGAGAAGAAGTTATAATTAGTAAAGAAGATTCAAAAGTTAAAGTTTTGGTTGTGCCTACCAATGAAGAACTTGTGATAGCTCAGGATACTTATGAGATTGTGGGGAAAAGATAACTTAAGATAGATAAATTTTAGATACTCCTCCTATGATCTGCCTGACGGCAAGGCAAGCTTCAAGTCATCTGATGAGTTATTGTAAGCGTCAACAAAACGCTGAAATTGGAAATTAGAAATTAGAAAAAAATGAAAAGAGTTTACGAATTAATTG
>CAZREZ010000416.1:1539-2988 GCA_964599115.1 uncultured Bacteroidales bacterium | reverse complement strand
TTGATATTCGGTATTATAATAACATGGTTATTAGTGAAAAATAAATTTCAAAAAGAAGTTAGTAAATTAACACTGGATAAAAATCTGGCTGAAGATAAAATTAACGGAATTAATGAAAATTTATCAAACTTAAAAGAGGAAGTTGTCAATAAAGAAAATATTATTATTGATTTAAGCAAACAACTGGCTTCTAAAAGTGCTGATTATAAAAATCTTAATGATAAATTACAGGAACAAAAAGCTGATGTTGAGAAGCTACAGGACAAATTTAAGATTGAGTTTAAAAATCTTGCTAACGAGATATTAGAAGAAAAAACTCAAAAATTTACTGATCAAAATAAGATTAATATAAGCGAAATATTAAAACCTCTTAACGAAAAAATTAAAGATTTTGAAAAAAGGGTAGAAGAAACATATGATAAAGAATCAAAGCAACGATTCTCGCTTAAAGAAGAAGTTAAGCGGCTTGCCGAATTAAATCTTCAGGTAAGCAAGGATACAATTAATCTTACAAAAGCATTAAAGGGAGATTCAAAAGCTCAGGGTAACTGGGGTGAAGTTGTTCTGGGAAATATACTTGAAAGGTCGGGGCTTGTGCGCGACAGGGAATATTTTATTCAGACTTCATTTTATAATGACGAAAGAAAAAGATTACAACCTGATGTTGTTATTGCCTACCCTGGTAACAGAAATGTAGTGGTAGACTCAAAAGTTTCGTTAACTGCTTATGAACGATATGTTTCTGCTGACAGCCCGGAAGAAAAAGAAGCAGCTGCAAAAGAGCATATATTGTCAATAAAAAGTCATATAAATGAATTAAGCCAAAAAAATTATCAGGATTTGTATCAATTAAAAAGCCTTGATTTTGTTATGATGTTTTTACCTGTGGAACCTGCATATCTTATTGCTATTCAAAGAGATTCGGATTTATGGAATTATGCTTATGATAAAAGAGTGTTGCTTATAAGTCCGACAAATCTTATTGCTGCATTAAAAATGGTAGAAAGTTTGTGGAAGCAGGAGTATCAAAGCAAAAACGTTTTGGAAATAGCAAAACAAAGCGGTGACCTGTATGACAAATTCGTTGGCCTCGCTGAAGATTTAACTGATATTGGAAATAAGCTCAAAGCAACTCAAAAAAGTTATGATTTATCAATGAATAAACTTTCAACAGGTAAAGGAAACCTTGTAGCTCGTGTTGAGAAAATTAAAAAACTTGGTGCAAAAACCACTAAGGTGTTGTCACAGCAATTTCTGAATAAACTGGAAGATGAGAATATATAACAATCATAACAAAACAAAACTCTTGCAATCCAAATGCTCACTTACAATGTTAATAATAAAATAATCAGCTTAATTTCATTATCTGTAATTATACTACTTTTTTATGGATGCTATACAACAACAAAATTAAGTTCGGATAATCTTGCCTATCTTTCTTCAATTGAT
>CAZREZ010000416.1:0-1529 GCA_964599115.1 uncultured Bacteroidales bacterium | reverse complement strand
TTTGTTAGATAAAAATAGAAACCATAATTTACAATTATTCCGATTCCGTATCAAAATTATATCTTAAAATAATATATGACAAAGCGGTAATTGAAAATGTTCAGAAAGATAAATTCAGAATAAATTATAAACTTTATAAATCATACAAAACAGCCGAAATACTTGATAGTGCTACATTTTATGATTCTTTTCCTCTTCAGAAAAGTAAAATAATTGAAACGGATATTAAAGCAAAGCATCCGGGTAATTATTTGCTTGAAGTAAGTGTTACCAACATAGATACAAAAAATTCAGTTAAAACTTTTATAAATATTTTTAAGTCTTCCGAAATTGGATTTCAAAGTTTCTTATTAAAAACAGAGGATGATTTACCTTTATTTAATAATTATACCGGGGAAAATCAAAAATTCAGGATTTTCTATAAAGATAGCATTTCAGCAGAGCTTATCATTAATTATTATTACAGGAACTTCCCAATTGCATTACCTCCTTTTTCAGTTAGCAATAAAACATCTTTTGACTATATTGCCGACAGCATTTTTAAAATTAAGTTAACAGATGGGAAAACAGATTTGTTAACATTAGCACATGAAGGATTTTATTTTTTCCAATTGGATAGTAAAACCAGACAAGGAGTTACTTTGTTCAGATTTTATAAAAACTTTCCTAAGATACAAAGTTATGTGCAAATGTTATTACCATTGCGGTATTTAACTACAAAAAAAGAGTTTAACGAACTTTTGTTGCAAAAAGACAAGAAAATTGCAGTAGAAAATTTTTGGATTGAGATAGCTGGTAATCAATCAAGAGCAAAATCGCTTATAAGGAAATATTATAATAGGGTACAGGAATCAAATCTTTTATTTACTTCATATCTTGAAGGCTGGAAAACCGACAGGGGTTTAATCTATATTATTTTCGGACCACCGAAAATTGTTTACCGAATGCCTGATTATGAAAGATGGATATATGGCGAAACCCGTAACAAACTATCATTACAATTTGATTTTGTAAAAGTTAATAATCCTTTTACTGATAATGATTATAGTTTGGTAAAATCACCTGATTATAAAGAAAAATGGTATCATGCGGTTAATTACTGGAGGAGATAATCTGTCTCCTGTTTTCCGCATTGGGACATCCTAAACACAAATATTTATAAGGGATTTTTAACAAGTTTTATATCTGTTAAAGACTTTTATCCCATACGGGTTTGCTTCGCTTCACTTTTTACTTTTATCTTTTATCTTGAGATTCAGATTTATTCCGGCAAAAACTGATGAAATGTATCACCACGTAATCCCAGACGAAGTGTTTCTAAAGGTATAACTTCGTTAGGTGCAATATTTCCGAGGTTTACATTAGCACCAAAATGCTTAATAAACCAAACCTGTTGAGATTTCAGCGGAGCTTCCCACAGGATTTTGTCCATTGGAATTATAGCTGAAATTTCTTCAATCAGGTTTATATTTGCCCAGCCTTTTGAGTCATATATACCAACTGTTCCGCTTTCCCTGGCTTCGGCTATT
>CAZREZ010000415.1:0-2997 GCA_964599115.1 uncultured Bacteroidales bacterium | reverse complement strand
TATCATATCAATAATTTTTACATTTACATAATATATTTTTTATTATTCACAAATTGATGTTAATAATTTTGATGAAATCAATTTTTCCTTTAAAAACACAATAAATTCTTTTATATAAAATATTTTTTTAGTATAATTGCACTTAAATCATCTAAAATAAAATTATCATGAAACAATTTTTTAAATTTATGTTTGCATCAATGTTAGGGTTTTTCCTGACATTTTTAATCATCTTCTTTATTTTCATTGGAATTTTTGCATCAATTATATCATTTGCAGAGAAGGATCTGATTAAAGTTCCGGAAAATACGGTTTTACATATAAAACTGAATAATCCTATTCCGGAAAGAACATCAAAAAATCCATTTGAAAATATTAATTTTCAGACACTTAAATTCCATGATGCTCCGGGTTTAAATGATATTCTTAAAAATTTGAAAAAGGCTGAAACCGATAAAAACATCAAAGGTATTTACCTTGATTTAAGTTATATTCCATCCGGCATTGCTACCATTGAAGAAGTCAGAAATGCCTTACTTGAATTTAAAAAAACAGGAAAATTTATTATCTGTTATGGTGAATATTTTTCGCAAAGTGCATATTATCTAGCTACTGTTGCTGATGAAATTTACCTTAATCCCGAAGGAATGTTGATTTTTAAAGGACTGAATGCACAGTTAATGTTTTTGAAAGGAACACTTGATAAATTGGATATTGAAGCGCAAATAATCAGGCATGGTAAATATAAAAGTGCAGTTGAACCATTTATGTATGATAAAATGAGCGAAGATAATAAAGAGCAAATCCAGGGATTTGTCAATTCTATCTGGAATAATATTATATCAGCAATTTCCGAATCAAGAAATATTGATTTATATAACCTGAATTTAATTGCAGACAATCTTGACGTGCAAAATGCTTACGATGCGTTAAAGTATAATTTCGTTGATAAATTAATGTATAAAGATGAATTTTTGGCAGAACTCAGAATCAAGCTTGGTATAGGGGAAAATGACAATATCAATTCAATGACTTTATTAAAATATACCAATTCAAAAGGAAAAACCCTGAAAAAGAAACGAAGCAGAAATAAAATTGCCATTGTTTACGCTAATGGTGAAATACAGATGGGTGAAGGCGACGAACATACAATTGGGTCAGAATGTATATCAAGAGCAATAAGAGAAGCCCGTCTTGATAAAAAGATTAAAGCAATTGTTTTAAGAGTAAACTCCCCCGGTGGTGATGCATTGGCTTCAGACATAATATGGAGGGAAGTGGTTCTTGCAAAGAAGGAAAAGCCGGTAATCGCATCTTTTGGAAATGTTGCAGCATCAGGAGGGTACTGGATTTCATGTGCAGCTGATAAAATCATTGCAGACCAAACAACAATCACAGGTTCAATCGGAGTGTTTGGAATTATCCCTAATTTCAAAAGCTTCTTTAAAAATAAATTGGGAATAACATTTGATAATGTAAAAACAAATGAAAATGCCGATTTTATACCTGTTGTCCGTCCTCTTACATCATATCAAAAATCAGTTATCCAAAATGAAGTTGAAAGAGTTTACCAAACATTTTTAGAACACGTTTCCAAAGAACGTAATTTGACAATAGCACAAGTTGACAGCATAGGACAGGGAAGAATTTGGAGTGGCGTTGATGCTAAACGTATCGGTTTGATTGATGATTTAGGAGGATTGGAAAAAGCCGTTGATTTAGCTGCAGAAATAGCTGGATTAACCGAATACAGAATCATTGATCTTCCAATAATTAAAGATCCGTTTCAGCAATTATTTGAGGACCTTATAAGTGGAGCTAAAATATCATATATTAAAAAAGAATTAGGTGAAAACTACACCTATTACAAATATTTAAGATCAATATCTGAAATGGATGGTGTACAGGCAAGATTACCGTTCGAAATAATTATTGAGTAGATCAATTTAATTCAACCTGATAAAGTTATATGTGATCGTTCCTTTTTGAATTTCCGGTGTACTGGGGTCATTATCACTACTGAATCTTGCTCTGAGTGCTGCTTCCTT
This sequence comes from uncultured Bacteroidales bacterium, assembly GCA_964599115.1. Classification (GTDB taxonomy): domain Bacteria; phylum Bacteroidota; class Bacteroidia; order Bacteroidales; family JADFUO01; genus JADFUO01. Next base: position 949 of record CAZREZ010000415.1, on the reverse strand, counting down.
TGCAAGGCGCCTTAATCCAAGGTCGGAGATATTTGTGCCTTTTGCTCCTTCAACAGCTTTGGTAACAATACCTGCTTTATTTACCCAAATAGTTACTACAATTTTACCTTGTTCCTGTGAGGTATATGACGGTTTAGGCAAATGTTTAGAACTTCTTCCTGCTAGGCTGTATGAAATACCATTTCCTTCACCACCAAGACCGTCATAATTTTCAGCATTTTTTGTACCATGTGGCTTACCCTGATCTCCGGGCTCTCCCGTTATTCCTTCATTGGAGCCATCGCCTGTATTTTTGCTTTTTCCTTTATACAAAGCATTAGGATTGACTACCGGTTCGGGTTCCTTTTCAATAACCTCAGGTTTTTTTTCAGTAAGTTCTTCCTTCTGTTTTTCCTGAACCTTGGGTTCTTCTTTTGGTTGATCAATAATTTTTTCGTCAGGAACTTCCTCTAAATCATCCTTTTCTTCAGGATTGTCAATATGGGGAGTTTCTTCAGTATCCTGTGTGAGAATTTCTTCTTCCTGAATTTCCTCAATAATCTGTTCTTCTGCAATTTCATCAGGTATTTCTTCAGGTACTTCTTCGGTAACAATTTCTTCCTGAACTGTTTGTGAAGGCGTAGATTCGGCAGGCTCATCTTCCTGAACAATTCCCATTCCATTGTCACTGCTGCCAATATTTACTTCAACACCCTCCTCATCTGGTAATGGTAAAGGTGTTGAAAGAGCGAAAAAGAATAACGCTAATATCAACAGCAAATGAAATATTACTGTTCCTATTATACCTTTTATTTTATATTTACTATTTCCCATCAATCACTTTTTGCTTATAGATTAACTCTATTTAGTGTCTGTTTATAAAGTAAGTGTTTAGTTCAGAATGTTCGAGTTCGGGGCTTGCGCAGTCTTGAAAATCAGGAGTTTACTTTTGTAAATGACTGATTTTCAA
>CAZREZ010000414.1:0-2999 GCA_964599115.1 uncultured Bacteroidales bacterium | reverse complement strand
ATCGGTGCGCTGCACCTTATTAATTCTATATAATTTATTCTCTTAATAATCCTCCTGCATCAGCACAACTCATTTTTTGCTTATCACCATAAGTATAAACTGAAAAGGTAGGTACAATTTGTACCCACCCTTTAGTAAGTTTTTTATCCCTCAGTTTCATTCGTTTTATGTATTGTTTAGGATCTTTGCCGTCTGTTAAAAACAGTAACCATATCTTCAACTACAAAATACCATTTTGGGTTTTCTTCGTTCCAGATAGCACGAATTTTCTTATCCTGAAATAGTTTAATATTTGACATGGATTTAATTTTAGATAAATGATACAAACAAAATTAAAATATATTTATACAAGTCCATTTTCCCTCGCAAATACAACCAATTCAGCAGTTTTATGTAGCCCTGCTTTTTCAAGGATATTTTTCCGGTGGGTATCAACAGTATTTTTGCTGATATATAATTCTTCAGCAATTTGCTTGCTTGTTTTATATTCGGCAATTAACTTTATTATTTCTAATTCTCTTTCAGAAAACTTACTGAACACATCAGTTTGTTTAGGTTTTTTTTCTTTTAAACGCGTATAAATGTTGCTTTTATATCTGTTTATTGTTTCATTTAATTCATCAATATCAACCGGCTTGAGCAGGAAATCAAATGCTTCTTTTTTAATTGCTTTGATAGCATATTGATTATATCCGGTTACAAAAATAAAATCAGGATTTACATTATTTTTTCTTACTTCCCTTACCACATCAAAACCGGTTAACCTTGGCATTTCAACATCAATAAATACCAAATCTGGTATTTTTGAAGAAATACTTTCAATGGCTTTTTCCGGTTCTCCTTCAATACCAATAATCTTAATACCTTTAACTTTGCTTAACAGAATCACAAGTCGTTCCCTTGCTTCTTTTTCATCATCAAGTACTATGCAGGTAATTTCTTTCATATTTGATCATTAAATTTATTATAATTGCTCTAATCTGTTTTAAATTTCTAATTACTCTAATTGATCTAATTGCTCTAATCAAATCTCAAATCCCAAAATCTAATGTCTAAATTATGGTATTTGCTTATTGGTCATTTTTTAGGACAATTAGGTCAATTAGAAATTAGGTTAATTTTTTACTTCACTTTATGAAAAATTGAATTGAATATTAAATTTAATTCTTTTGCTTCCTGCCATAATGGTTGTCCATCCTTTTTCAATTCAGGAACAGCAAAAACAATCATTCGTATGAAGTGCTTTGATTCCCGGGATTCTTTTTTAACTATCCCTATTTTGTGTTTAAAATCTTTTTTACTCTCTGCATCATCGGCTTCACAATAATTAGCCCCAACACTAGTACCTGATTTAACAAGCTGTGTGATTAGCGGATTTGTTATAAGGTCTCTTGGAACTTTTTTACAAAATTCTATAACATCTTCTCCGAACTTAGCTGTTCTTTCTTCTAAATCATATTTTCTATCATCCTTTTCCATATGAATTATTTTTGTTTATTGGTCATTATTACATTGGTCATTTTTTAGGTCAATTAGATCAATTAGATCAATTAGGTCAATTATCCATTTTTTAACGAATTACCCGATTATGTTCTTTATTTTATTAACCCAGATTCACATTAATTTTAACAGGCACATTAATTACAACTTTTGTACCTGTCGGAACACCAAAATTATCATATAAATCAACAATATCATACTTTATTTTAATCCCTTCCAGATTAAAGTAAAGCTCTAACATTTGGTCAAGTATCTTCAATCCCTTTCCTGTGCTGAATTTAGAATATTCTTTTGATTTTACCCTGCCAACACCATTATCAGTAATAGTAAAAATGTAATTTTTTTTACTTACTTCCAAACTGATATTTAATTCCCCTTTCGTCTCTAAATGCCTGATTCCGTGCTTTATTGCATTTTCAACAAAAGTATGTAAAAGCATTTTTGGTACTTTATTTTCCTGATTTACATTTTCAGCTATCTGTATTTTATAATCAAACTTATTATTAAGACGGAATTTCTCAAGCTCCAGAAAATTTTCAACATATTCAATTTCCTCAGACAAAAATATTGAAATATCGTCAGAGCGTAAAATAGTATTTCTTAACATTTGGGCATATTTACCAAAAATATAGTTTGCCTTATCCGGATCATTTTGGTAAAATAAGGTTCCTAATGAATTTATAATATTCAAAGTAAAATGAGGGTCGGTTTGGGTTTTTACATACTTAAGCTGCAGACCGGCGATCTTTTTTTCTGTTTCATATTTATGCTTTGCTCTGATCTGCTGCATCTTGAATATTAAAAACACCAACAGATAAACTCCTGCAAAAATCCCTGCATAAACAGCGTATTTGAAGTAATATAACGGATTTTTAGAGTATTCGATAATAAAACTTTGCCCGCCTATTTGAATATAAAGTTTCGTTTTTTCGGGCACACATAAAATAGAAAAATATGGCCCTACATTCATATCATTGGTAAATTCCAATTTAACAGGAAATGAAAAATCATTTCTTGTTATGATCAAACCTTGTTGATCTTTTGTAGTGAAGACAAATTCATCCAATCCATCTAAATCCGCATCAATACGAAAAGGCCTTCCATTTTTAATATCCGGTAGTGCAACTGTGCTAACTTTATTTAAATTTGAATCAATTTGCTCAATATGTCCGTTATTGAGGAATAGGTATAAATCATTACGTCTTACTTTATCTCGTGACATAAGGAATGAATTTTCAATGCCACTAAAATCTTCTAATATTCTTTCCCTGATTTTTTTCCCTTCAGAATCAAATAATATAAGCTTGTTATCTATTTTCTCCGGCCCTTGATGTATTTGTAAAACAATTAGATAATTAGTTTTAAATGGCCGAAATGGCTTTACATCGATAATTGTTTTGTACTGGCCAAACTTTTTGGGTTCAAATAAAAAATTCATATTTCTGTCCAATACCATAAGCCAGGCATGTGTATCAGGATAATCTATTGAATCCCTGTAG
>CAZREZ010000413.1:0-3002 GCA_964599115.1 uncultured Bacteroidales bacterium | reverse complement strand
CCATTTAATGAAATCTTGTTGCTACCACTTTCGATTATAGTATTTCTATTTTCACATAAATGACTTTTAATTGTAAAATGCAGCTTTGAAGTATTTTTTTTAACATCTTTAACAACATAAATAATCTTATGATATAATGTATCTGCAAAAGTGATCCAACCACGATTGATAATACTATCATAAATACTTAATTTATTATTCGGGTCAATATAATTCTTCTGAATTCGCCTTTTATTCTGCTTAAACTCCTTATAATCAATCAAACTGTTAATATACAGCGACTCATTAAATGAAATTTTTTCCGCTCTGTGCGAATAATACAAAACAGAATCCACATAAAGTTCAATTGAATAAACTCCGTTCTTATTATTCACGTCATTAAACAAATCATAAGTTTGAATACCAAAAGCGATTTTTCCCGAAACATCAAGTGTGTCAAAATTTTCTAAACAGTATAATTGTCCCCAACCAACAACCTTATATTCAACAGGTGAGTTACTGCTATCAATCCAGCTATTATTATCAAAAGGATAAACTTTCAGGGCTCTGATCTTGGGTTTAACATAATCCTTCACTTCAATACCAAATAACAATGGATTTATTGGAATCTCGGTTTTTGTTTCTCTAATTTCAAAATGCAAATGAGGACCATCTGAAGCTCCTGAATTTCCTGATAAAGCTATTATTTCTCCTTTTGTAACAGGGAACTCATTTTTCTTAGGGAAAATCTGAATAGCAAACAACTCGCATTCATATTGTTTTGATCTGACAAATTTTTCAATTTTGTTGTTATACTTTTTCAGATGGGCATAAACCGAAACATACCCGTTTGGATGAGTAATATAAATTGCTTTTCCAAATCCTGACGGGGTAACTTTGATCCTGGAAATATAACCATCGGCAATTGCATAAATAAATTTCCCTTGCTTTCCGTTGGTTTTAATATCAATTCCGGAATGAAAATGGTCTTTTCTTAACTCGCCAAAAGTTCCCGATAATTTGACAGGAAAATCAACAGGTGAACTGAAATAATATTGAGGATATTTGTTCTGGCTTTCTACTAAATTGCTAAATAATAAAAATATTGTAAAAAAATATATTTTTAATAATTCTGTTTTATTCATTAAGGTTTTTTTTGCAAAAATAAATTTTATTAACTTTACCGGGAAAATAAATTTACTAAAATGAATATAATTGATAAAATTTTAAACCGGCATCATAGAAGAAAATCGAAATCAAAATCAAAATCAAAGTTTACTTTTCAAGATTTGCAAGAAAAAGAAAAAGCATATGAACCTGTTAAAAAAACAAAAAGAAGAAGAAGAAAAAAGCATAAAAAGACAACAAATGCATTTGACTTGTTTCTGCGTAAATGGTCAGAAAGAAAACAAGAACGTATAGAAAAGAAAAGGAAAGAAAAGGCAAGAAAAAGAATAAGGGCAAGACACAGGCGTGAACATTTAGACAAGGAAAAAAGGAAAAAACTTGAAAATATAAAATTAATAGACTCTGAAACAAAAAAAAGAAAAAAGAAAAGTCGTATTCCTAATAAAAGTGAACGGCTTGAAAATCTCAAAGAAAAATATAAGTTGTTTGCAATTATTTTAGAAATTATTGAAAAAAACGTACTAAAAAGGAACTATCATTATATTTTCAATTCAACTTTAATTTTTATTATTTCTTATATTATTGTTTACTTCATTTACCAGCTAACAGTAATTTTAAGTGCGTCTCTTTTTAATATTGATTCCATTTTATATTATTTTACTATTGATTTTGATGATCTTTCTCCACTGTGGTCACGTTTAAATATTATTTTTATCACTTTCTCAGGACCATTTATTTGTTTGGTAATCGGACTGCTCTTTTTTAATTATCTTTTTAAATTAAAAAGGTTTAAAAGCTTACAAAAACTTTTTATTTTGTGGATATCGCTCCATGCTTTCAATCATTTTGCAGGTGCATTAATTCTCGGAATTGTTACAACAGATGGTTTTGGTTATGTTGTTGAATGGCTGTATTTAGGAATAGTTTTTAAATTTATATTAATATTTATTGCTTTCTTTATTTTAATTATTATAGGTTATCAATCAACTTCAAAATTTTTAAGCACCTCTAATTCGCTTGAACGTGTAAAGGTGGGTAAAAGAAATACTTTTCTTTTTAACCAGGCTTTTCTCCCATGGATAATTGGAAGCTTTTTATTAATTATTATCAGAATTCCTAATAATTTTAATTATCCTTACGAAACTCTTATGTTCTTCTCTATTGCCTTTATAGTTATTCCGGTATTTTTTAATGATGTGGCAAAACCTTATAGAATATTCAAAAAAATTAGAAGAAAGTATAGTTTAAATATTGGATATATTATTTTGTTTCTTTTATTTCTCACAGCTTTTCGGTTAGGCTTAGATAACGGACTTCATTTTTTAATAACTATTGATTTTTCATTTAATGTTGTTCCTTTATGAAAAGATATATAATTCCGTCTTCTGTTTTAATAATGATGCTCTTGAAGAAAGCGCCGACGATGTTACTGCCTTAATGTACAGAAATGCTGTGCTTTATAAAAAGTGATTTAGGATTCTTGATACTTGATTCTGATTTCTTGTTTCTTGTTAAAAGATTTTGACATCAAGTATCCGGTATCTGTTTAAAAAAGCAATACTTGTAATTTCCCTTAAAAATTAATATCTTTGTAAGCTGATATTTAACGAAAATGCAAAAAGAACACAACAAATCTATCACATTACCAACTTCATCATGTTTTCGTTTATCGCAAAATTTACGACACGAAGTTAGTACGTATATATGCGTTTCAGTATAATTAAAATATTATAAACCCTAAATTTCTATTTACAATGAGATTAAAACATTTTTTTATCATTTTGTTTTTTCTTTTCCTGCTAACTTTCTGGAGAAGTTCACATGCCCAGTTAGTTTTTAAATTAAATTCAGATATAAAAAATCCTATAAAAGTTAAAAGCCCAAATAAAGATAAT
>CAZREZ010000412.1:0-3005 GCA_964599115.1 uncultured Bacteroidales bacterium | reverse complement strand
ATTTTTCCCAAACAATGCAGTTGAATATTTTGTTTCATATTATGATTACTACCAACCCGAAGCATATATTCCGGTTACCAACACTTATATCGAAAAAGACCTTTCAATCAACGATGAGATTGAAAAATTAAGATTACATGCCACATCTTCACTATTATCAGGCAGAAGGGACGTAATTATTGTATCCTCGGTATCATGCATTTATGGTATTGGCAATCCTGATGATTTTACAGATAATGTTATAAGAGTAAAAAAAGGTGATTTGATTGGTAGAAATAAATTTTTACACAACTTAGTAAATAGCTTGTATTCAAGAACCGAAGTTGATTTTTTCAGAGGTAACTTTAGAGTTAAGGGCGATTCTGTGGATGTTTTTCCGGCTTATGCCGATTATTGCTATCGTATTTTTTTCTATGGTGATGAAATTGAAAGCATGGAAAAATTTGATCCGGTTAACGGAACAAAAATTGAGGATTTAGAGAGTATTATTATTTTTCCGGCGAATATTTTTGTTACTTCACACGATAAAATGAAGAAATCCGTAAACCAAATTCAGGATGATCTTTTTAAGCAAATTACATATTTTAAAGAAAATTCTAAAAATTTAGAAGCCAAACGATTAGAAGACAGAGTTACTTATGATGTTGAAATGATGTTAGAACTTGGTTATTGTTCCGGTATTGAGAATTATTCACGGTATTTTGACGGTCGACTTCCCGGTTCACGTCCTTTTTGTTTATTGGATTATTTCCCTGATGATTTTATATTAATAATTGATGAAAGTCATGTTACAATTCCACAGGTAAGAGCAATGTACGGTGGTGACAGATCACGCAAACAAAATCTTGTTGAGTATGGTTTCAGACTTCCTTCAGCAATGGACAACCGCCCTCTTAAATTTGATGAATTTGAAGCCATTACAGGACAGGCAATATATGTTAGTGCCACTCCTGCCGATTACGAATTAAATAAATCCGAAGGAATTGTGGTAGAACAATTAATTCGTCCTACCGGCCTGCTTGACCCTGTAATTGAAGTCAAACCAAGTCTTAATCAAATTGATGAGCTTTTAGAAGAAATAAATACAACGGTAAATAAAAATGAACGGGCACTTGTCACAACTTTAACTAAAAGAATGGCTGAAGAATTGACAAAATATCTGTCAAATGTCAATATAAAATGCAGATATATTCATTCGGATGTTGACACAATTGAAAGAGTTGAAATAATGAGGGATCTGAGACTTGGAGTTTTTGATGTATTGGTTGGAGTTAATTTATTAAGAGAGGGATTAGACTTACCTGAAGTTTCATTAGTTGCAATACTTGATGCTGACAAAGAGGGTTTTCTTCGTTCCGAACGATCACTAACACAAACAGCAGGAAGAGCAGCACGTAATATCAACAGCAAAGTTATTATGTTTGCTGATAAAATTACTTTTTCAATGCAAAAAACTATTGATGAAACAAATAGAAAACGGGAAAAACAAATTGCATATAATATTAAGCACAACATAACTCCTACTTCAATAAATAAATCAACAGAAGCAATACTTGGTCAAACAGCAGTTGCTGACACAAAAAATATTATTTCTGTTCCTTATATTGAAAATGAAAAGATAAATGTAGCTGCTGATCCTATTATAAAATACATGAATACCAACCAATTAAAACAAGCTATTGCCAAATCAAAAAAAGAAATTGAAAAAGCAGCTAAAGAATTAAATTTTATCGAAGCTGCGCGCTTGCGTGATGAATTAATTGAACTTAAAAATTTATTAAACCTAAGTTGAGCAATAAGAACGAAGTATAGAAAATCTTTAATTATTTTTTAATGTATTTAAAATATTTTGTTTAAATTTATCGAATCATAATAGAATTATAGTTTATTAACTAATAATTGTAGATAACTTTGTAATAAAAATAGAAATGTTTTGTAAAAATTTATATTTTTGCATGTAAAATAAGAAAGTTAATAAATTTTATTAAAAAATTAATTATATATTATGAAGAAAAATATTCTTATTATTGACGATGAATTAAGCATACGAATCCTTTTGGAAAATTATCTGAAAAAAGATTATAGTGTTGTAACAAAAAACGATGGAATGGATGCTTTAAAGTGGATGGAAGAAGGTAATATTCCTGATTTGATTGTTGCTGATATTCAAATGCCAAATCTTGATGGATACGAATTCATAAAAAATATTAGAGCCAGCGGTTTTTTCAAACATATCCCAATTATTATGTTGTCAGGTATAGAAAGCAGTTCTGAAAAAATTAAATGTCTTAAACTTGGTGCTAACGATTATATTGTAAAACCTTTTAATCCCGAAGAGCTCTCTGTTCGGATTGAAATTCTGCTTTTAAGAAAATAATATTTTAATTTGAAATTTTCAGAATTTAATTCCATGCAAGGTTCAAATTCAATAAAACATAAAATTCTGTATATTGGTGAAAAACCTGAAATACTTAAACAATCTCAGGAAGTATCTGCATTATGTGAAATAATACATGTTGATAATGCTTTAAATGCAATTAACAAATTAGATGAAATTAATGATTTTGATGCAATTATCAGCGAATATTATCTTCCTGGTATGAATGGAATTGAAATTTTTAAAATGATAAAAGCAAAAAAATCGTGTTCTCACATTCCATTTATTTTAATAGCATTTAAATTTGAGCAAAAGATAAAGAATCAAGCTATAAGTGCAAAAGTTGATGATTTATATTTTTCACCATTTAATACAGAAGATATTTGCATTAGGGTAGATTTTTTAAATAAATTCAAGAAAATTATTTTTAAGAATAATAATAATTCAAACAACCTGGTTATTCGGGATTATAAAATCCCTTTGATAAAAAGGACTTTTGATATTTTGGTATCAGGTTTTGGGCTACTATTATTGTCTCCGTTATTGATTTTATCTGCAATTATAATTCGCCTTGAATCAAAAGGTAAGATTTACTATACATCCAAACGTGTTGGAACAGGTTATAAGA
>CAZREZ010000411.1:0-3013 GCA_964599115.1 uncultured Bacteroidales bacterium | reverse complement strand
ACAATTACTTATATTTGCATCAAAATGTGTCAACTTTTTTCAGGACGGTTCACCCCTATGACCGAAGGGAATCCGTCCATACGGATTATTTTCAGCCATATGGATATTATTGTTAAAATCTATCCTCAATAATGATAGCTATCGGGAGAGTATAGGAATTGACTAATAAACTGATTGATTACGATTTTTGTAGAATAAAAATCAGTTTTATGTTTTTTTTGTATATTTGTTTAAAATTAAAGCAAAGTATTCCATTGAAAAAAATCTTACTATTCGCTTTTATTTGTATTTTATCTTCATCTTATATCTTCGCTGATAAGCAGATAAAAATTGACAGTCTTAAAAACGTTTTGGAAACAGTTGAAGGAGAAGAAAAGGTTAAGGTATTAATAAAGCTTTCCAAATTAAATCTCTTAAATTTTCCGGAAGAAGCTGTTGAATATGCTAAGCAGGCATTAAATCTTGCAAAATTTATAAAATATGAAACCGGAGAATTAGAAGCACTTGCAAAAGCAGGTGTTTCGAACCATTATCTGGGTAATTATGAAAAAGCCCTTGATTACTATAATCAACTGTTGAATATCTATCGTAAAAAAGGTGATAAGAAATATATTGCCGGTTATCTTAATAATATCGGAGCTTGTTATTATAAGCTCAGCAATTATGATAAAGCTATTGAAAATTATCATGAATCATTAAAAATCAGAGAAGAGTTGGAAGATAAAAAAGGTATGGCAAGTTCATTAAATAATATCGGAAACGTTTATGATGATTTATCCAAATATAATAAAGCACTTGAATATTATTCCAGATCATTAACAATTAAAGAAAAAATCAATGATAAAAAAGGAATGGAATCCACTCTTAATAATATTGCGATTATTTACAATAAATTTGGTAAATATGATAAAGCTTTGGATTATCATCAGCTATCATTAAAAATTAAAACTGAAATAGGTAATAAAAAGGGAATATCAATAGCTCTTTTTAATATTGGAAAAGTTTATGAAAATAAAGATAATTATAATGAAGCCCTGAAATATTTTCTGCAAGCATTGCAATATAAAGAAGAAGCAGGCGACAAATGGGGAATTTCAAATACATGCCTTAGTACTGGAAGTATTTATCTGAAAATAAAGAATTATTCTCTTGCTTTTCAATATATAAGAAAAGGACTTGACATTGCCATTGAAATAAGGGCAAAAGAACTGATAAAAGGCGGTTATGAAAAATTATCAAAATATTATTCATTGAATAAAAATTATGTAAAAGCCCTTGAATATTATGAGCTTTTTGCTTTAGAAAAAGACAGTATTTTTAATGAAAAAAGTAATAAAATCATATCAGAGCTTCAAACAAAATACGAAACAGAAAAAAAAGAACAGGAAATAAAAATCCAAAAAACACTTATTTCAAAGAAAAACAACCAACTTCTAATGTCAATAGTTTTTGGCGGACTAATTATTTTAATGGCAATTCTCTTTACTTTCTTTGTTTATAAAACAAAAAAACAAAAAGAAAAAATTCTTAAACATGAAGCCGAAAATTTAAAAAAAGAGCTTGAATTAAAAAACAAGGAATTGGTTTGTAATGTCAGTAGTATTTATGTAAAAAATCAGGTAATTAATAAAGTTGCCCGAAAACTATCAACAAGTTCAAGAGATTTTAAATCTAAAAATATTGGTATGATCCGCGATATTATTGGCGAACTTAAACATAACTTAGGCGAAACGAGTTGGAAAGAATTTGAAATACGATTTGCAAGAGTTCATGAAACATTCTATAAAAATCTTGATAAATCTGTTCCTGACCTTACAAATAACGAAAGAAAACTTTGTGCCATGCTCAAGCTGAATATGAGTAGCAAAGAGATAGCTGCCATTACAATGACCCTACCCGAAAGTGTAGATAGCTCCCGTTCACGATTAAGGAAAAAAATGGGACTGTTAAAAGACGAAAATTTTTCGAAATTTCTGAACAAACTCTAAAATTACATCTCATCTAACATTATATCAGCCACTTAACTCTTTTTGTACAGAAGAAATCAAGGTGTGTTTTTTAGGAAAGCGGCTTTTTATGTTGTATTATTGGAGAAAATATTTTCTTATGAATAAAAAACAAAATAAAAACATTAAGCAGCACCCTGAAAATAGTTATGAAAAACTTGTGGCTGAGTTACAAAATATCATCACAAAAACGGAAGAGACAAACAGGGCGCTTGGGAAAATTCTGAAAGGTTCGGAATATAATAAATCGTTAGACTATTCTCGAGAATTATCGTAATTTAAAAAATATTCATGTATAGAAAAGTCTCATTATTGTATGGATTAATTTTTGAATGTCCTTTAAAGAAAGAATTGGATGATTGTCCTTTAAAAGAAATCAGGACTTTACCGATTCGTGAACGTATATTTTTAATAAATAATCTAAGTGATACAGAAAAGATAAAAATATTTAATTCGCATGAAATATGCATTGAAAAAAGACAAACTTCATTGAAAAACAAAACCAAATTACTTAAAATTCAAAAAAATTAGTTTTTAACTTTACAAATTTTTATTATTATGAAAGATTTTAAGGAGTATTTTATGCTGGAATTAGAAGAAGCTTATAAAACTTTTTGTAAAGAATCAAAAAAAAATCAAAATAATAATAAGCATTCTGATCCGAAAGTAAGCTCTTCCAAAAAAAAGATTAAAAAATTTAATAAAATTTAATCTCAATTGAAATAGCTTGGTTCAAATGTTAAAATAATTTTTGTTTTATTTTTAAAGTCGTTATTTTATTCCCCGGCGCCATCAAGCCATATTTTAACAGGAAATACTTTATCCCTGCTTACTATGATTTCCTTATCAAAATCCCGGTTTAAAATGATTTTTAAACGGCTGTTTGAATAAACTATAACATCTTTGATGGAATTAATATTAATAATAAACGACCTGTTAGGTCTGAAAAACATTACCGGATCTAAGAATAATTCCAGTTCTTCAAGCCTGAAATCGACAATATATTT
>CAZREZ010000410.1:0-3038 GCA_964599115.1 uncultured Bacteroidales bacterium | reverse complement strand
GTCTGCTTCAGAATCGAATCCATAGATTTGTGCAATTGCTTTATTAGAAAGAACTACTTTCTGTGTTTCAGCATCAAGAACGAATATTCCTTCACTCATATTATCGAATAATATTCTGTAATTATGTTCACTTTGTTTTAGGGCTTCTTCTATCTTCTTGCGTTCTGTGATGTCTCTTATAACAACATGAATTATCAGTTTAGCTCCAAGTGCATACTTGCAAGGGGTTGCTTCAGCACAAAAAACAGAGCCGTCTTTCCTGATAAACTTTGTCTCTACTGTTAACATATCTTTTTTCTTCATAGTAGCCAACACTTGTTCGGAATGTTTCAGTTCGGTCTCGGGATGTAATTCAAATATCGTTTTTTCAAGTAGTTCTTCTTTTGAATAGCCGAACTCTTTGACTGCCTTATTATTGACAGCCAGGATATTCATATCTAAATCATGAATGATAATTGAATCGGGTGAAAATTGAAATATCTGTATGTATCTTTCTTCATTTTCCTTTAAAGCTTCCTGCGCTTGCTTGCGGTCGGTGATGTCTGTAATAAATCCCTCAAGGAAAAGAAGCTCTCCTTCGTCTGAATATATTCCACAGCCTCTTTCCCAAACCCATTTAATTTCCTGACCTTTTGTGATTATTGGATATTCGGATTCAAAAGTAGTTTTCTCTTTCAATACTTTTTGCCAAATATCCCACAACTTTTGTTGATATTCAATATCAATGATATCATTAAATGCAATATTTTTATTATTAATAAAATCATCGGGAGTATATCCGGTAATATCTTCACAACCATCACTTATATAATCCATTGTCCAATTCTTATCATTTTGGCAACGATATGTAAAACCAGGTAAATTATTTATTAATGTCTTATAAGTAGGTTCTTTATTACTTAGCTCTTTAGTTCTACCTAAAACAGCACTTTCCATATCCTTATTATCTGCACTTAATTTATCTTCAGCTTCTTTTTTTCGTATCTGTACATTCACTTGCACGGAAAGTTCAACAGGGTCAATGGGTTTTGACAGAAATGCATCAGCACCTACATCAAAGCCTTTAATGCGGCTTTCGATATCGGTTTTTAAAGCTGTTATCATTATCACAGGAATATGTTTTGTTAATTCATCTTTCTTTAATTTTTTACAGACCTCGTAACCATCCATTTTGGCCATAATGACATCCAAGAGTATAGTGTCTGGTTGTTCTTTTCCGGCAGTAACTATTCCTTCTTTACCTGATAAAGCAGTAAGAACTTTACAGTCAGGTATATTATTTATTATTACTGCTTTAATGGTTGTAAGGTTGTCTTTCTGGTCGTTAATAACGAGGATCTTTTTCATAATAATTGATTGTTATAAAATTGTTATTCAACATGATATATAAATTGTAACTAAAATTAATTACCCTTAAAAAAATCGCTGAGTTCTCGGGATCGGCCATAGGGATTTATTTGTATTTTGGTGCTTGCCATTTGTTATTTTTAATAAACTGTAAAATTAAATACAACTTTTATAAAAAAACATAGGCAAATTACCTATTTTGATATAGGTAAATCTCTTATTTTTTTAAAAAATCATGGTAATAAATTTTTCCTTTTTTGGACTTTCCAAGTCTTACCCTTGTTTCCTCGCTTTCAATTTCATGGTCAATGCAGTTGCGTAAAATATGAATTAAACTTTAGACCTTTTTTGTCAAAGATATGAATAAATCAGATAAAGAAATAAAATAATTATTTTTTGATAATCTGAATCCTGTATGAACCTTAGTTTCTTTTTTAGCCATGCTTAAAATCTTAAATCTAAATTCTTAAATCTAAAATCTAAACTTTTTTTAATTTTTTTTATTCCCTTCCTTTTTTAGTTTAGATTATTTAGTATTTTTGCACCCGTTTTTGATATCATTATTTGGTCCCGTAGCTCAGCTGGATAGAGCAACAGCCTTCTAAGCTGTGGGTCACAGGTTCGAATCCTGTCGGGATCGCTTAAGAAAATATAATCTATTGGGTTAAAGAAGATTAAATTTGTTTTTTGATAGAATCCGAAGGATTCAAATGTTTATAGAAAACAAATGAATAATCTTAAAATCATCATTCACAATAATTACATCAGCATCCTTATTTAATCTTCATAAACAGCTACTGACATTTTGACAATATATATTTCCAATAATCTATTTCCCAGTAATATATTATCAGTAATTAAACAATTACTTTAATAGATAATTAATATCCATATCGGAAATAAATTCTTTAGGTTCCTGTCCGAATTTGAATAGACGGAGCGGTCTTTTGCCAACTAATTTTATTGAATCTCCTTCAACTAAAAGCAAACATGCCTCACGTAATCCGACAACATAAATGTCTCTGTTCACAACTAAAAATTCTTCAATTCTTTGTTCGCGTGTCTCTCCACCATGACCTTCGGGATTAGCATCCAAATAATGCGGATTTATCTGAAAAGGCACCAAATTTAAACAGTCAAAACTTTCCGGTTCAATAATGGGCATATCATTAGTAGTTTTTAATGATGGGCATGCTACATTTGCTCCTGCACTCCATCCCATAAAATGCATACCATTTAAAACCTTTTCACGAATAGGTTCCATTATTTTATTTTTATGCATCATATATACAAGATGGAAGGTATTACCACCCCCAACTGCAATTGCTTCTGCATTATTCACAGCCTTAACAGGATCAACTTCCTTATGAATTGAATTAATGCTATATCCTAATTCATTGAATACGGCATTTACCTTATCAGCATATACATCATAAGATTTTTCAATACTTTCATCAGATAATCCCACACCTGCATAAGGTATGAATAAAATTTGTTTTACTCCGGTTCCTGACAAAAAGTTTTTTATATCATTTCTAGGCCAGCCCAGGTATTCTTCTCCGTAATTTGTTGAATTACTTATTAATAACAATCGTTTTTTCATGATCAAATAATTTTTGTATAAATATATAATTAGTTTCAATCCATAAAGTCAAATAAATTACGAATTAAAGCACCAAAATTCGTAATTT
>CAZREZ010000409.1:0-3056 GCA_964599115.1 uncultured Bacteroidales bacterium | reverse complement strand
AAAAATTGAACGATATGTGTTTTTTAAAGCTTTTGTAATTTCCTGTTTGTTCATCCATCTTACATCAGTAATACCTTCTACGGTTTGAGGCACAGGAATTTGTTTAGAACAAGTAAACATTTCATACCAGTAAGTTTTTTTAATAATTCTTTCTCCTTTTAAAGTGTAGATATGATATGTACAAGGTAATTGTTTTAAAATTTTAATATCACTAATTCCTGTTTCTTCAATCACTTCCCGGATTGCTGCTTTTTCGGGTTTCTCATTTTTTTTCATCTTTCCTTTCGGCAAATCCCATTTATCATAACGAAAAATCAACATGATTTTATTTTCAGCATTTCTGACCATCCCGCCGGAAGCTTCAATTTCTTTAAAAAACGATATGAATGTGTTGAATAACTTTTCAACATTTTTTTCACTAACAACAAATAAATTTAATTTACTATCATCTTTAATAAACTTCTCATATTCAGCAAACAGCACTTTAACAGAAGTATATTTTAGCACCCGGTCATTTTCCGAAAGTTGAAAGTTGTTCATATCTTCAATAAAAACAACAGCTTTATTATTAATAAAAACTTTATACATTTGTTTTATGATATTAAATGAGGAAACCGCATTAACAATTTCAGATTTTCTATTGCAAATTAAAGCAATAAAATTAGATATTACCAATCCTTTTACATGGGCTTCAGGATTAAAGTCACCAATTTATTGTGATAACCGCATTACGCTTTCCTTTCCGAAGATAAGAACTTATATCAGGCAGGAGTTTGTAAAAGTTATTAATGAAGAATTCGGCTCGGTTGATGTTATAGCAGGAGTAGCTACCGGAGGTATTGCTCAAGGGGCTCTTGTTGCTCAGGAACTTGGCTTGCCATTTGTTTATGTGCGATCGTCTCAGAAGAAACATGGATTAACGAATCAAATTGAAGGAATAGTTGAATCAGGTCAATCGGTAGTTATTGTAGAAGATCTGATATCAACAGGAAAAAGCAGTCTGAATGCTGTTAATGCACTCAGAGAAGCCGGATGCAATATTAAAGGAATGGTAGCAATTTTTACATATGATTTAACAATTGCCAAGGAAAACTTTGAAAAAGCAGACTGTAAATTACTCACCCTCTCAGATTATAATTTTTTAATCCGTAAAGCTTTTGAAACCAATTACATCAAAGAATCTGACATTCAATCATTAGTAAGATGGAGAGAAAATCCTAAGAAATGGTGAACATCAAAAGCGACAAAGTTTTAATAAATAAACCTAATGAGGAAATATTTTCATTTCTAAGTAATTTCAATAATTTTAAGAAACTAATGCCTGAACAGGTAATTAATTGGAATTCAACCGAAGATACTTGTTCTTTTACTGTTAAAGGAATGGCTGATATCGGAATGAGAATCAAGGAAGTAAATAAATTTTCTTTTATTCATATTACTTCTGAAGGAAAGGTACCCTTTGGTTTTGACATGATGTGTCATACTGAACCTGCTGAAAATAATCAATCACAAGTCCAACTTGAATTAAAAGCCAATATGAATCCTATGCTTGCAATGATGACTAAAAAACCCTTGCAAAACCTGATTAATATAATGGTTTCCAAATTAAATGAACATTACCAATAAATTTATTCTCTTAATATATTTTACTGATTTTAGGGGCTTAATTGAAAAAATTCAACTATTTTTGTATAAATATTTTGTCCTAAAAGAAAGGGAGAACCATTATGTCAATTCGATTAAAAGTGTCTATAGGAATAATCATAATAATTTTAATATCTAGTATTATTTTAGCTACTGTTGCATCTCTGTATGTCAGGAATGTGTATTATAAAGAAGTGCAAACCCGCGTCCGTCTTGATTTAAATTCAGCTAATAATGATTATAACAATTCTATTGATCAAATTGAAGATGTTTTAAAAGCTATATCTATACGTCGAAGAATATTATCGCCTCTGGAGCAAGAAGTTAAAGAAGATCTTGGAAAAGTTTTACAAAATATTTACGATGATAGTGGAATGGATTTGCTTACTCTGGTCGGGACAGATGGACGGGTAATATATCGTGCACATAATCCGCAGGAAAAGGGAGATGATATATCGGAAATACCCATAATAAAGAAAGTATTGAAAGAATGGAAGCCGGCAAAAGGAACTATGGTGGTCTCTCATGATATATTAAAAAAAGAAAATCAGGAATTGGCCAATCGGGCAATCATTAAAATTAAAGATACACCCAAGGCCCGGTCCATTTCAAAAAAAATTGAAAAAAGGGGTATGATCATTGCTGCTGCTGTTCCTTTCGTATCAATAGATACAAATGATACTGAAAAGAAGCTTGGAATCCTGATCGGAGGCTATCTTTTGAATAATCAATTTGAAATCGTAGATAAAATCAAATCAGAGCTTTATCAGGACCAGATTTACAAAGGAAAAGAAATTGGAACAGCTACTATTTTTTTTGATGATCTCCGTATCTCTACGAATGTGAAGAGCAAGGATGATGATAGAGCTGTCGGAACCCGGATGAGTTCTGAAGTTTATGATTATGTTATTAATAAGGGTAATGTATGGGCTGACCGGGCATTCGTCGTAAATAATTGGTATATTACAGCCTATGAACCTATCCGTGATCCGGATAATAAGATAATAGGTTCACTTTATGTAGGTTTACTTGAAGAACCATTTAAGGAGCCGCAGAAAATCATTATTATATTTTTCATAATAATAATAAGTATAATTGCAAGTGCCCGCCTTGCACTGATGTTATTTTATACCAGAAAATGGACGAAACCATTAGATAATATTAATGTTATGAGTAAAAAAGTAATTAATGGTGATTTAACGGCTCGTTGCTGTGTTGAGTCACCGGGTGAGATGGGAGCACTTTGTAAAACAATTAACCGGATGGCTGAAGCTATTGAACAACGTGAGAAAGAATTACAAAGAATTACTCAACAAAAGATTTGTCAAAGTGAAAAACTTGCTTCTATTGGACGATTATCCGCCGGGATAGCTCATGAAATAAATAATCCTCTTACAGGGGTTCTGACCTTT
>CAZREZ010000408.1:0-3062 GCA_964599115.1 uncultured Bacteroidales bacterium | reverse complement strand
AAAGAAAAAGTATACACTTTATATAAAAAAGTCAACCTTATTTAGGCATGGACAAGTCGCCTACTGCCCACTGCCTACTGCCTACTGTCAAATGCTGACTGCCGACTGCCGATTGCCGACTGCCGACTGAAGACTGAAGACTGCCGACTGCTTTCACTTAAGCTAATTTGTTTGTAGCTTTGCTACGCTAAGACTTTTTTTTGTTATCAACAGCTTTTTCTTTGGTATCAATAGGAATAACATCCGGCTTGTAATATTTTTTACTTTCATCAAAGAGTTTACGATAAGTAATATGTTTTTTTGCAAAAGATGCACCGACAGAATCATGTAAGGCACGCATTTTGGGATTAAAATCACCAACCCACGATAATTCAATTTCAGTGTAATGAGTTTTTCTGTCCATAACTTTTTGCAGGTTCCAAAATATTGCCGATTCAATACCGGATTTTTGAAATTCGGGAATTACTCCCATTATTGTAATTCTTGATCTTGTAATTGTTTTTTTATATTTAAGATACAGAAATTTCAATTTATTAAAAATGTGCATTTTCCCATTCATGTATTTTAATATCTGATTTAAATCGGGAAGCATAATCAGGAATGCAACTGGTGAGTTATCTTTATATACAAACCAAATAAATTCTTCATCAATAATTGCCTTGGCTTTTTTTAAAGACTTTTTCATATCATCAATTTCAATCGGAGTAAAATTTTCATGAAATTTCCAGGCTTTATCATAAACTTCTTTTAAATCATTAATAAATTTTTCAGCATCTTTAAACCTGAAATGTTCATATTTATAACCGGGTTTTTTTCTTATCCAGCCGGCAATTTTCCAGAAACGTTCCGGAAACGGTTTAGTTAGGTCAAGATGATTGGAAACTTGTTCATAATAAGACTGAAAACCATAGTCTTCAAAAAAAGATTTATAGTAAGGGAAATTATAATTCATTCCATAACTTTGTGGCATAAAACCTTCAACCAGCAAGCCCCAAAAGTTATCATTTTCACCAAAATTAATGGGCCCATCCATAGCTTCCATACCTCTTTCTTCCAACCATGCTTTGCATGTATTAAAAAGCAAAAAGGCTGCTTTCTTATCATTAATACATTCAAAAAATCCCATTCCACCGGTTGGTTGTTTAAAATTATATGCTTTCTTTTTGTTAATAAAGGCAGCAACTCTTCCAATCAAATTGCCATTATTTTCAGTTAATATCCATCTTGTAGCTTCACCGTGTTTAAAAAATATATTATTCTGCGGATTAAAAACATCTTCAATTGTTGAATCCAGCGGACACACCCAATGCGGGTCATTTTTATATAAAATACGAGGAATTTTAAGAAATTTTTTTGCTGTTTTTTTGTCTTTTACTTCTATTATTTTCATGTATATAATTTTAAAAAATACAAAAATACGGTAAATATTTATGATCTGGAAAAATTGAAAATGAATTTTTTTTGTAAGTATTAAAATTAAAATAATTTATTTCCTTAGATTGTTTTTAGATTTTTGCAGAGAAAGACAATATTAACTTTAAATTATAATGCGAATCAAGGGTAGAAATTTTATTAAACCACTAAGTCACACAATACCGACAGCTATCGGTATCACTAAGTATCACAAAGAAAAAATTCTTCAGTCCTTAGGGTTACTTTGTGTTATCCTTTGTGCATCCTTTGTGGTAAAAAAAGCCTATTTCAACCATTGATTCGTATTTATAATAATTCTTAAATCTCAATTCTTAAATCTCAATTCTATTTCTCTAATAAGGTGAGCTATACGTTTATCTAATTGAGTTGAATCAAATTTTAACACAACCCCTGAATATTCTTCTGATTTTTCAATAGCTTTCAACAGATTAAAATCTTTTTGTTTAACTGAATAAAACATTTTTTTATTAAGAAATCTTTGAGCCAGGTATTCTTGTTCGGTTTGACCGGGAGTAGGAATAAATATTGCTTTTTTGCCAAGTGCTGTTAAATCCATAATACTTGAATAGCCTGGTCTGCAAATTATAATCTTTGACCGGATAATATAATTAATCAATTCATCGGATTCCAAATGTGAATAAACTTTAATGTTTTCAGTAAGATTATAATGTTCTGATTTTTCGGTTATACCTCTTACAACAATACTTTTGAACTTGGTTTTTTTTAATTGTTTTAAAATATTTTCCTCAAGAATGCTTCTTTGAGGTTCTGGTCCCGAAAGCATCACAAGTATGTCATAACAGGGTTTTTCAGAAATATCAACTTTAGATTTATACTCATTAAAACGTGATAAAGGTCCGACAAAATAAGTTGCTTTAGAAATTTTATGTTTATGCGACAAATCACCGGAAAGGTTTATTTCTCCTTCAAAATCAGGGATCCAGAGTTCATCATAATTATTTATATAAAATTTATTGATCTTAAACAGAATTTTTTTAAATAATTTTATATTATCCGGAGTTTTAACCAAAATCTGATGTGTTATAAAAATACATGGAATTTGCTTATTCCATAAGCCATAGCGATTATCTGAAATTACTGCATCAATTTTATATTTTTTTATGATCTTTTTCAGGATTATATGTTCTCGAATAAATGAAAATAAAATTATGGGAGCTGATAAAAACATTTTAAAAGCCATGCTCCCTTTTTCAGGATAATTTAGATCATAACCTGAAAAAACAATGTATTGGAGTTCAGGAAACTCTTTCTTCAGAAATTCAAGAGGTCTATTATTAGCGCCGATAATAACATTAAAATTAGCTTCAATCAATTTATTAATAATTGGCACACAACGAGTTGCATGACCAATTCCCCAATTCAGAGGGCAAAGCAATATGTTTTTTTTATCTTTCAAAAATAAAATCGCAGGAATGGTATACAAAAGTATTATAAAATATTTTATATTTGAATTTTGTATTAATCAATTCCTATTATTTACTGATTTAGTGATTGAGGATAGATTATAAAATTGACATAGTTGGTATAAAGGTATAAAGGTAATAGAGGGGTATAGGGCAATGTCATTAAGTTAAGTAAATGAATAATGAATATCGATTAACGAATAA
>CAZREZ010000407.1:0-3076 GCA_964599115.1 uncultured Bacteroidales bacterium | reverse complement strand
CCCAAACATTCCATTGAAATTCTGTTTCAATTATTTTGGTATAGCTTTTACCGGAAAGTTCGGCTGCTGTTTGTTTATCTTTTTCAAAATCGTCAAGATACTTAAGAAACAACACCCAGGATGTTTGCTCCACATAATCTAATTCACTCCCACAACCTGCATCCTTGTGCAGTATGTCATCTATATTTTTAAAAACTTGTTCAAACATATATTTATTTCAATATTTTCTTGTAGCAAATTTATTATTCTCATCGGTTTCTTTTGCTTGTACCTAACTTCAAAATATATACTATTACTATGCGCATTATTTCGCATTTGTCTATTGTAGTGTTTTGTTAATACACTGATTAATAATACGTTTTCTTTAACGAAATAAATTCTCATAGTTTTATTTACCAAAATTAATAAAAAATACTCTAAATATTCAAATTACCTTATTGGAGTTTAGTTTTTACTTTCTCTTACTTTTGCTTTTATGTTTAAAAAAAAATTATATTACTTTTGGATACATTTAATTATATATGTATATTTGTATTTTTTTATCATAAAAATCAAACCATAAAAAAAATTATCATGAAAAAATTAATTTTTACACTTGTATTAGCATTAATTACACTAATAACCTTTTCCCAGCAAGTTGCCAGAGATAAGGTAATTTTGGAAATTAGCACCGGAACCTGGTGTCAGTTTTGCCCCGGTGCAGCCATGGGTGCAGATGACCTTGTTGCTAACGGACATGATGTGGCTGTTATTGAATATCATAACAGCGACCCTTTTGCAAACGCGGCATCAAACTACAGAAACTCTTATTATAATGTTTCAGGATACCCTACTGCAAATTTTGACGGAACCCTTACTTATGTCGGGGGGAGTAGTTCACAAAGCTTGTATCCTCAATACCTGCCGTTATACAATCAGAGAATTGTTATTCCCAGTTCATTTACAGTTGATATATATGGAGAGAACACAGGATTGACTTATGACATTGCTTTGGTTATTGAAAAGGTTGCTTCCTCAACTTCTACAAACCTTACGGCACAATTGGTGCTGACTGAATCAGATATTGCTTATTCATGGCAGGGCATGTCTGAATGTAATTTTGTTGAAAGATTAATGGTTCCTGACCATTTTGGCACTACACTGGATTTCACAGGGGGAGATGAAATAACTTTAAACCTGCAGTTCACTAAGGATGCGTCATGGGTTACAGATCATTGTGAACTTGTTGCTTTTATCCAGGATGAGGATTCAAAGGAAATTATGCAGGGAACAAAAGTAGCACTCAATAATCTTCAGCCTATGCAGGCAACAGCACATTTTTCTTGTAGTGATTCCACAGTCTGTGAAGCAGGATCCATTCAGTTCTATGACAATTCACTTGGAAATATCATTTCATGGGATTGGACTTTTGCAGGTGGGACACCTCCAACATCTACAACACAAAATCCTGTTGTAACTTATAATACCATCGGAAATTATGATGTAGAACTTATCGTTTTCGATGGAATATTTTATGATACTTTGCTACAACCTGACTTGATATTTGTTGAAACAATACCTGCACAGGCAAATTCTCCTTCAGGTCCGACTAATACATGTGAAAGTGGAAGTTTTGAATATACAACCAATAGCGTAACTTATGCCTCATCATATACATGGGAAGTTGATCCAACGGATGCAGGTGTTATGACAGGAAATGGCACTGTTGGAACATTCTATTCAGCAAGCATATGGACAGGCAATTATACTGTGAAAGTCAGAGCCGAAAATGAATGTGGTAACGGTATTTGGTCACAAGATCTTCAGGCAACCCTTCATCCTGTGCCTGTTGCTTTTTCATTATCAAGTGGTGGTGGATACTGTGAAGGTGGAACAGGGATTGAACTTACACTTGACGGCTCAGAAATTGATGTTGAATATGAATTATACCTTGATGGTACAGCTACCGGAAATTTCGTTACAGGAACAGGATCAGCCATCAGCTTTGGATATCAAACCGATGAAGGTATACATACAGCAAAAGGATTAAATGATTATTGTTCACAAAATATGGTAGGTAATGCATGGATATACATAATTTATCCACCTCAGCAGGCATCTACTCCTACAGGACCTGTTGAAGTTTGTAATAATAGTGGTGCTACACAATATGCTACAGCAGGTGCAACAAATGCAGACACTTATATATGGACATTGACTCCTACGGAAGCAGGAATAATATCAGGTACAGGATTGGAAGCCACTATTGATTGGGATGAGAGCTACTCGGGAAGCTCATTCATTTCTGTGGAAGGTGAAAATGAGTGCTTTACCGGACCGCCTTCTGATGAGCTTGAGGTAACGGTTTATGAATCCCCAATTCCTGAGATTTCCGGCTTAACACTTGTATGTAACAATGAAATAGCTGTTTATTCAACAAATAATAATCCAGGAAATACTTATGCATGGAATGTAACAGGAGGATCCATCATTGCCGGTGCAGGAACACACGAAATCACGATACAATGGGGAACTCCCGGAACCGGATATGTTAATGTAACCGAAGTAAATGCAGAAGGCTGTTCTGAAACCACAGAAGATTATCAAGTAACGATTGACGATTGTACGGGAATTAATGAATTGTCATCCGAACAAATAAAAATCTATCCTAATCCTGCTAAAAATTACTTAACTATTGAGTTTGTTCTTAATAAAGAATCATCATATCAACTGAACCTTTTAAACCAGATTGGCAAGGTAGTATATCAACAGAAAGAAACAAGGTCATTTGGAAAACAAATTATCAGGATAAATACCAGCAATCTTCCTGAAGGATTCTATACTATTCAATTCCTGATGGAAGACGGATATACGATACAGGGTAAGTTTGTTAAGATTAAATAATAGGGGAAATATAGGAAATAGGGGAAATATGGATATTAGTCTCTTAAAAAGAAAAACTAACTAATCCCGAAAATCGGGACAGGCTATGTTATTTAAATTGAATGTTGTATATGTAAGCATCAGAAATATTTTGAATACCGAATATCGAACACCGATTAACGATTTTAGATTTATCTCTATCAACAAACGAATT
>CAZREZ010000406.1:0-3079 GCA_964599115.1 uncultured Bacteroidales bacterium | reverse complement strand
AAATCTTATTTTAACATACGGGAATGAACAATCTGTAATTGTGGAAGCAGGAGAAAACCTTATGTCATCAATTCATGCAGAAGTTAATGATAAACAATTAACCATTAGCAATACAAGCAGTTGTAATTGGGTAAGAAACTATGATAAGCCAATAAATTTATATTTAACATTTAACACTTTAGACAGTATTATTTACAGATCATCCGGAGATATAACATGCACAAACACTTTGGAATGTGATACATTACTAATTCAGGTAATGGAAGGATGCGGAAGTATTAATCTTGACCTCAAAACTCAAAAAGTCCTTCTTAAAGAAATATATGGAACTGTTGATTTCACAATAAAAGGAAAAACCTTTACAAGCTACATTTATTCAGCAGGATATGGCCCATTTAATTGCCGTGAATTAGAAACCAGTAACACATTCGTTATAAATAAAAGCACTAATGATTTTTATGTAAAAGCTTCAGACATACTGGAAGCTACTATTGACAACCTGGGAAATGTTTATTATTCAGGTAACCCGGCAAAAATATATAGTAACATAACAGGTGAAGGAAGATTAATAAAACTTGATTAATTAAGCAAAGATGTTTATACAACTAAAGCAAATAATAAGAAATATTGATTTAGTAATAGTCATTATTGTTGCTCTTTTCCTTTTTACTTATACATCATACAGGGCTTATAATATGTCGTTTACACATGATGAAAGTTATACTTATACCCGATATATTCATGGTTCGGTGATGGAAATCATATCATACAATGTTGGCCCCTTTTTGCCGAATAACCATATACTTAATACCTTGGGCATGAAATTTTTTGAGTCACTTTTCGGATCCGATGAATTTGTTTTACGGCTTACAAATTTATTGGGATACTTACTATATATGATTTTCTGCATACTGATTCTAAAGAAATTTAAAAATCCCTTTCTTCTTGTAACTGGCTTCATTATTTTAAATTTCAATCCTTTCCTGCTTGACTTTTTTGCACTTGCACGTGGATATGGTTTAAGTATTTCAATGATGATAATCAGTATTTATTATTTTTTAAAATGGCTTGAAAGCAATACTTCCAAACTTCTTAGCCTGACTTTTATATTTGGTATTCTTTCTGTTTTAAGCAATTTCACCCTACTTAATTATTATTTGGCTATTTGGGCTGTTTATATTATTTGTTTATTAACTGAAATCCTGAAAAATAAAATCCAACTAAAAAAAATACCGTGGTATTTATTCAAAAAAAATATTATCCCTCTTGCAGCAACAATAATTCTTGGAATAATTTTATACGAACCTATTAGAAAAATTGTAAAAGGTGATAATCTTTTTGGAGGTGAAATATCATTTTGGAAAGATACAATTGGGTCGTTACTTAGTGACTCAAAATATCATCAGGATTATGGGATTTATTTTTATTCATACTCTTATTCGATAATTTCAATTATCTTGGTAATTGCCTTATTCGTTTCAATAACTGAACTTATCAAAAATAAATTCAATATCATAAAAACTCCGGCATTAATTATTTTACTCATTCTTTATATTTCAGCCTTTTCGACCATCATTCAAAACCACTTATTTGAAAATGAATTCCTTACACATCGTACTGCGCTGTTTTACATTCCGTTATTTTGGCTTACAACAATATTCGCATTACATTTTTTAATGAAAATCAAAATTGTAAAATTTATACCCTATCTTTTTATTATAATTCTTATTACAGCATTATCTTATCATTTATGGAATACAATGTGTGTTTCATATACTTTGGATTGGAAATATGATGCCCAGACCAATGAAATGATTGTTGATTTGGAAAAAGAAGTAAATCAATCGCAAAAAGAAAATCAAAAAGTTAAGCTCGGAATAAACTGGTTGTTTGAACCAACAATAAATTTTTACAGGAAAACAAAAAATCTCGTTTGGCTCAACAAAGTTAACAGGGATGGATATAAAGATAAATTTGACTATTATTACATTCTGGAAAAAGATTATGAAACAATAAAGGACTATAATCTCGTAATTATAAAAAAATATCCTGTTAGTAAATCCTTACTTTTAAAAACAACATATGATCGCGACGAAAATAAAAATCCTTAAGTCAATTTTAAGAAAAGGAAATTATAATAAACTTACAATACCAATAATATTAATTATTGTAATATGGGTTTCCTCAAATTTAAACTGGAGTAATAATCGCTTGGAAGGAATTATCAAAACAGATGGAAACGGTTATTATGCCTACCTTCCGGCATTATTCATCTATAACGACCTTAGCTTCGGATTTTTTGATGAAATAAGCAACGACACAACACTATCTCCTAATCTCAAATATGATTACAGATGCATTCATAACAACAATGTAATTAACAAGTATTATATCGGAACATCAATTGCACAAATTCCTTTTTTTGGGCTTGGACATTTATTTAATTTTATTTTTGGTTTTCCGCTGGATGGTTACTCGGTTTTTTACCTGATCTTTATCAATATAGCAACTATTTTTTATTTATTCATTGCTTTATTTTTCTTAAAAAAAATCCTGAGAACATATTACATAAATGAAATTCACATCTCACTTATTTATATTGCAATTGTTTTCGGCACTAATGTTTTCCATTATACGGTTTCCGAGCCATCAATGTCGCATGTTTATTCCTTTGCTTTTATCACTATGTTCATTTATTTCATGAGGAAATACTTCATGTCATACAAAACTCTGAATCTTATTATTTCTGCTGCACTTTTGGGAATTATCATTTTGATAAGGCCAACAAATGCAATCATCCTTTTAATTATTCCTTTTATCTCAGGAAGTTTTGAAAATCTAAAAAAAGGAATCAAGGTAGCTATCAAAAAGTATAAAATAACAATTACAAGCATTTTTATCTTAATTGCCATTATTTCAATTCAATTAATAATTTATAAAATTCAAACCGGAGGTTTTTGGGTATATTCTTATAAAGGCGAAGGATTCAATTTCACAAAACCTCAAATAATTAATATTTTATTCAGCTATCGCAAAGGATTATTTATTTATACTCCATTATTATTTGTATCGCTTACAG
>CAZREZ010000405.1:0-3082 GCA_964599115.1 uncultured Bacteroidales bacterium | reverse complement strand
AAAGGGAAGCAAACAGAAAAAGTAAATCAAACAAAATTTAAACAAGAAGAAAAATTAGAAAAAGATTTAGAAGATTGGATAGAAAATGATTCCTCAATACTTGGAGAAAAACTTCTAATAATTGGGAGGCAAGTTCTGATTCCAGAAGTTAACGATAAAATTGATTTATTAGCTTTAGACACAAGCGGTAATATAATTATTATAGAATTAAAGAAAGGAGGTCTTAAAGTTCCTGTAGATATTCAATCTCTGAGATATGCTTCTTATGTTTCAAGATGGAAATTTGATGATTTTGAAAATCAAGCTATAAACTATTATTCAGAAAAAGGTGAAGATGAGTTTAATTTTAATGACAAATTTGAAGAATTTTGTTCTTCTGCAGGAATTGAAGAAATACCCGATATAAATCAAGATCAAAGGATAATTATTGTTGGTAGTAAATTAAAAGAAAAGTTAGGTTCTGTTGCATTATGGTTACTAGAGCATAATATAAATATAAAGATTATTGAAGTTTCACTTTACAAAGACGGTGATATTTTATTATTATCACCTCAAGTAATAATTCCAGTACCCTCAACAGAAAAATTTGAGATAGGCAAACATTTATTGAGAAGAGATAGACCTTGGTTAAACGATGGTGAGAAATGGCATTTGAATATAAAGATGCGGTATAACGATGAAAGAAAAATTAATTCAATTAAATAATACAATTAGTGAAAAATTCGAAGCTGTTGAAGGGCCAAATTGGAATCAAAAATTTTATGTTTCTTTTAAGGAAGGAAATCATATTTGGATAGATATTAATACTCAAAAAAAGTTACTTTATTTGAATATATTAATCAAAAAAGGAGATATAGATGTTATCAAAGTATCTAAAGACTTAGGTATAAAAATCTTTGATAGAGATTCTTCATTATCAGAAAAACTTCAATTAGAAAGTTCTGTAAAAATTACAAATAAAGGGGAATATGATAAAATTATAATTAGGATAAAGAAAGAATTTAATGTAACATCGGATGAGTTTATAAAATTATTAACAGATTGTTTTAATTCATTCAAAAAAGTATAAACCCGTCCTTATCAATAACTCTGACGTCTCTAAAACTCTTTGCCATTTTTTTGGGTGAAAACCATTTATTCGAAAGTTTGTAAAGAAGTTTTGGATCATATTAATAAATAAAGTTGCTATTATTTGTAAATTGAATCCAAGCACAAAATAATCAATAGATTTCATCTACCTTTAATTTACTAAATATTCAGATAATTCGTTACTTGTAAAAAATCAAACAGTATGACAAAAGTCAGATTCATACACACTGCAGACCTGCATCTTGATACTCCTTTCAAAGGGCTTTCAAATTGGAATAAAGAGTTAGCAGATAAACTTAAAGATGCAACATTTAAAAGTTTTAAAAGGATAATTGATTTATGTTTAACAAAAAATGTTGACTTTTTGTTGATTTCAGGTGACATTTTTGACAGTGAAAATAAAAGCTTAGCAGCTCAATTAAAATTTGTTTCCGAGTTAAAAAGATTATCTGAAAATGGAATACCAACCTATTTTATTTGTGGCAACCATGATCCCTTAAATTCATGGCCTGATACACTTCAACTGCCAGAAAATGTTTTTCGTTTTGGCTCTTCAAAGGTAGAGACAATTACTTATAAAAAAAATGAAGAACCCGTGGCTGACATATATGGAATTAGTTATCAGAATAAAGTTATTAAAAAAAACCTGGCACTTAAATATAAATTATCAAGCAAACCATCACCTATTTCTATTGCCATTTTACACGGAACAATTGGTAATGCCGGACCACATGAGAATTATTCTCCATTTAAGACAGAAGATATTATAACTAAGAATTTTGATTATTGGGCTTTAGGGCATATCCATAAAAGACAGATCATTCATAACTCAAGTCCTGCAATAGTTTACTCAGGCAACCCACAAGGCAGGGATTTCGGTGAAACAGGAGCGAAAGGAAGTTGTCTGGTCGAAATTAAAGCAGGTGAAAAACCCAAAATTGAATTTACACCCACTCAGCTTATCAGGTTTGAAGAAGTTGAAATTGATTTAAGCGGTGAAAATAAAATTAACATATTAACAGATAAAATTAGCGGAATTAAAAATAATATTGACGACTATGATGAAAATGCGAGCTACATATTGAGAATTACTTTGAAAGGGAGAACACAATTACATTCACAACTAAACAAACAAGGAGAAATTGAAAAATTAATGGAGGATTTCAATGAAGGACAGTTAAGTCAGGCAAACTTTACATGGATTGACCAGATTGATTTAAAAACTCAACCCGACATTGATATTGATATTATTAAAAAAGGCACTGATTTTCCTGCTGAAATATTGAAAATGTTTGATGATTATGAGAAGGATGAAAAAAAATTAGAAGGGCTTATAACTAATATAGATGAAGGATTAACCAGCCATCAGGTTAAGAGAGAACTTACAGTACTTTCTGAATCTGAGAAAAACGAAATTCTAGAAAAAACAAAATTTATGTTACTTGACCAACTTATAAGAGAGAAATCATGATTTTTAAAGAAATCTATATTGATGGATTTGGAATATTCAATCGCTTTTCCCTGACCAACCTTCGTAAAGGTGTTAACATTATTTTAGGAAATAATGAAGTAGGGAAATCCACTTTGCTAAAATTTCTTAGATATACACTTTTTGGGTATCCCAGATTTAGAGACCAAAGAATGTTTCCTCTGAATGGAGGAAATCATGGAGGTAGAATAAAAGCAATATTATCCTCAGATAAAGAAGCAACTTTTAAAAGAACAGGAGACGACCAAATCAATCTTTTTTATGAAGGAAAAGAATTAAAAAATCCAAGCCAGTGGTCACAACTACTTGGAAATGCTGATAGTTTCCTTTATAATAATGTTTATGCTTTTTCCTTAGATGAATTGGTTAATCTTGAATCTCTTTCAACCTCAGGTGTTGAAGATAAGATTTTCAGTGTTGGTTTGGGATTGGGTAATATTTCTATTGGTGAAGTTGAAGACAGTATTCAAAGTCAGGTTGACTATATTTATACTCCAAGAGGCA
>CAZREZ010000404.1:0-3088 GCA_964599115.1 uncultured Bacteroidales bacterium | reverse complement strand
AAAAGCTTTGAAAATGGCTCTAGCAGCTTAAATAAATTCTTTCTAAATTAGGAAATTTATTAATTATAACTATGGAAAATAAAATAGACTTAAAATTTTGTGAATTGATTTTCTCTTCAGAAGATTCTGATATAGAATATGAAAAAACAGTCCCGGATATACCATGATTAAAGCAAGTTTAAGGTTATTGACTGGAACTAAATAGTGTCCGTATATAAAGTCAAACAAATTTTTAAATAAAGCACCAAATAATAAAAAAAATTGCCTTTTATGCACTTGAAAAAAATCAAATTAATTAAATATCAACTATTTGTATTTCTTTTTATAAGTAGTTTTCTTTTTTCAAAAATCATAATAGCACAGGAAGTATGCGGAGAAGTAGCTTTAAATGAAGCCAGAAAAAATTATGAAACAGGCAATTTTAATAAAGTCATTTTATTACTTAAATCTTGTATTGAAAAAGACTTCAATGATGAACAAAAGATACAGGCATACAGGATATTATCCGAAACTTATATTGCTTTGGATTCACTTTCAGGTGCTTATGATTTTGCCTTTTCATTGATTAAAATAAACCCGAATTTTGAGCCCAACTTGTTTGATCCTCCTAAATTTATTAAAATGATTGATGAAATTAAAGAGATAGGGGCTGTTCAGCAGGTTACTTCTGTTTCAAAAAAGCCTGAAAATTTACAGGAAGCACCAGCAACAATTATTGTAATTACGCGTGAAGAAATTGACAGAAGAGGTTATATTGATATTGTACAATTACTCAAGGATATTCCCGGATTTGATATTTCAATGTTTTTCGGACCTGAGTATGCCAATATTTACCAAAGGGGATTCAGGCAGAATAATACTGAAAAAACCCTGATACTGATTGACGGAATTGAAGATAATGATCTTTGGACAAACTGGGCTTATATATCACGTCAATACGCAATTACAAATATTGAAAGAGTGGAAGTGATTTACGGGCCTGCATCAACCATGTATGGTCCAAATGCTTTTGCAGGAGTTATAAACATAATTACAAAAGGATCAAAAGATATAATTAAAGATGGTGAAAATTTTGGTATTAGTGCTCAGTCAGGTTATGGATCGTATAATTCTAAATATCTTGATTTAACTTTTGCAGCTGGAAAAAATAATATATCTTTTTCTTTAACCGGACGAATTTTCTATTCCGACGAGATGGATATTTCAAGTCAGCCGGAATTTGATTTTAATGCATCAGCTTACGATACTGTAAATTATTTTAACCATCTTAATATAAATCAAAATGCAAAGAAATATGTTGAAGATAATAACTTGCCATGGTCAAGCCCTTATTATTCAATAAATGCTGATACTTCAAAAATTACTCTAACAAACGAAGGTGCTGAACTTGCCCGAAATCTTGATAAATCAGGTTATGATATGGTTGTTGATGGAGAGACTGTTGGTTTTTCAAACAAAACTAAGGCCTGGTACCTGAATGGAAAATTAAATATCGGTGATTTTTCGCTGGGTTTTCAAACATGGAAAAAAAGCGAAGGTGGTCTTACACAGTTTACCGATGCTTATGCAACAGGAATAACTGCCTGGATTCCGTTTCTTTCGTTTATCTATGCTAAATATGAAAAACAAATAAATGATAAGATTAATTTCTCAAGTTTAATTTCTTATAGAATTCATCAGGTTGATGAATCTACAAGATTAGTAGCTGTATCAAATTATGCACGAGGTAACTGGGGAATAAAAGATTTGGTAGAAAAAAGAGAACCTGTATGGAATCAGATTTATCTTTATGAAATGTCTAAACAATTGCGGACTGAAATAAAAGTTTTATATCAGCCAAGCACCCGTTTTGATATTGTTACAGGTATTGAATTAAGGAACAGCCAGTTGCAAGGCAATTACCTTATGGCGGTTAATGACCAATATCCACAGGATTCGGGAGTGTTCAGCGGGCCGGCTGAAGGTGGAAATCAATTTAATATTTTTGATTTGGGTTTTTATTCACAAGCTACTTACAGCGTTTTAAGTAATTTGAAATTTACTCTTGGTGCAAGATTAGATTATGATAGAATCAGAACTAATGGAGGATTTGGTACTGAAATCAGTCCGAGGGTTGCGATAGTGTATGCACCGAAAAAATTTGTTTTTAAAGCAATCTATTCAAGAGGTATACAAAATGTTTCTAACTGGACCAAGTTTTCAACGGCAGGTAATCGTATTCCAAATCCAAAGCTTGGAACCGAAACCATACAAAATCTTGAGATTGCTGGAGCATGGAATATTAATGAATTTTTCTTTGCGGATATTGTATTATATAATTCCAGAATAAAAGATGTAGTAGGTAAAAGACCTTATCCTGAGGACCCTGAATATGTGCAAAATGCTAATATTGGTGAGTTTAATATAATCGGATTACAATCAAATATAACTTATAAATCAAAAACTTTTTCAGCTTATCTGAATTATACTTTTTCCGATCCAAAACAAATTGTCGACGAAACAGGTGAAGTTGATAACAGGGTAGGAGACATTGCAAGTCATCAAATTAATGCCGGACTGAATAAACTATTTTATAAAAAGTTTAATTTTAACTTAAGGATGAATTATATCGGTGAGAGAAAAACAGGATCCGGAACCACAGTTCCTTTGAATGATTTTACTTTTCCTTCGGTTATTATTTTCAATACTACATTAGGTTATCAAAATATTTTGCCGGGGTTATCTTTACAGCTAATTTGTAATAACTTGTTTAATAAAAAATATTATGATCCCGGTGTTAAGCTTGCTGACGGATATACAAATCCATCAAGGTTTTTGCAAAGGGACAGGAATTTTATGATTAGAATACTTTACGATATAAAATAAAATTTTCAATATGTCGGATAAGCAGGAATTTAAAAATATTAAAATAAAAGTCAACAAAGACCCCAGGTCTCAATGGGGCAAACTGATTATTCCTGACAAATCTGTAAACCCTGAAAAAACCTATAAAGGATTAAGAGTTTTGGGGTTTGGAAGTACATACCCCGGCTACCTCATTATTGAAGCATTAAAGAGATTTGAAAAGAAATATCCTGAAAAAATTAAT
>CAZREZ010000403.1:0-3093 GCA_964599115.1 uncultured Bacteroidales bacterium | reverse complement strand
ATTATTATTACAGGAGTAAAGACAAATTATTTGAAGCTGTTTTTAAAATTGCAATAATAACCTTTGCTCCCAAATTGTTTAAAAATCTAAATAAAGACCTTCCTTTTTTTGCAAAAATAGAATTGTTTGTTGAAGACTACATTTCACTAATAAAAAAGAATCCTCATATTCCGGGATTTATTATTCATGAACTTGGAAGAAATCCTAAGGGATTGGTTGGGATGCTGCAAAATTTAAACATTGATTTATCGGGTATTAAGAAGCAGATTAGTAATGAAGTTGAAGCCGGTAATATTATTCCGATAAAACCTGAGCAATTAATCGTTAACATAATTGCTTTGTGTGTCTTCCCGATAGGTGCAAAGCCGATTATTCAATACATTTTTTTTGAAAATAATAAAAAAGAATATGATAAATTTATTGAAGACAGAAAAAAAGAAGTATCACAATTTATTATTAATGCAATTAAAACACGATGAAACGAATAATTATAATTTTTGGATTATTAATTTATAATGTATCTTTTGCTCAAACTATTGACAAAGCAACACTTAAGGATTGTTACACAAATGCGATCAACGATTACCCTTTAAAAAAGCAATTTGATTTATATAAAGCAACTAATGAATTACAACGTAAAAACCTGAATGCAACTTATCTCCCGAGCGTTGATGTAAACGGACAGGCAACGTACCAGTCGGATGTAACACAGGTTCCTGTGCATGTTCCCGGTTTGGAAATTCCTGTAGTAAGTAAAGATTGGTATAAAGTAACGTTGGATGTTAATCAGGTACTTTATGATGGAGGCACAACAGGTAAACAAAAAATACTGGAAGATATAAACCTGCAGATTAACGAACAAAATGTTGAAATTGAATTATATAAATTAAAAGAAAGAATAAATCAGGTGTATTTCAGGATTATTTTGTTGAAAGAGAATAAAAAAATTCTTCAGGTTTTTGAAGATGAAATAAAATCAAAATTAAAAAATGTTATTTCAGGAGTTGAAAATGGAGCATTATTACAGAAAGATGCAGATGTTTTGCAAGCCGAATTGATAAAAATTGAACAACAAATCACTGAAGTGGAAATTGGAATAAATGCAGGGATAAGCATTTTAAATGAATTAACAAGCTTAAAGCTTTCTAATAACACCGAACTTATTATACCTGAAATAACCGTAAACACGAGTTTATTTGAAAACCAACGCCTGGAATATAAATTATTGGGCTTGCAACAGCATAGAATAGATGCAATAAAAAATGTTGTGACAACGAAAAATCTGCCCAAATTATTTGGCTTTGGTCAGCTTGGATATGGCCGTCCCGGAATGGATATGCTTTCCAATGATTTTGAATCATTTTATATTTTTGGGGCAAAGCTTAATTGGAATTTATGGAACTGGAACCAGAATAAAACCGAAAAAAAAATACTTGACTTACACAATAATATCATTACAACTCAAAAAGAAACATTTGATAAAAATCTGAAAATTGAGCTGGAAAATAAAATTGCCGAAATTAAAAGATATGAGGAATTATTAAAAAAAGATTCTGAAATTATTGATTTACGTTCAAGGATTACAAAAACAGCTTCTTCGCAATTAGATAACGGTGTTATAACATCTACTGACTATGTAACAGAATTAACTGCCGAAGCAAGGGCAAAACTCAGCTATCAAACTCATAAAATACAGTTGGTACATTCAAAACTTAATTATTTATCTGCTAAAGGGGAGTTGTAAAGATAAAAGACATCCATACGGACTCCCGTTGGTCGAAAGTAAAAAGGGAAGCAAACCCGTATGGGATAAAAGCATCCTACAAATGAACTTGATAAAAATTTTAAATAACGAAGTATAAATTTAATTACATATATATTAATTATCTAATAATTAAAAGAATTATGAACACAAAATATTTATTAATCATTCTGACGGTTTTAATGGCTTCCTGCTCAAGTAGTAATGATAAATCAGATGCTTACGGAAATTTTGAAGCAACCACAATTATCGTTTCTTCCGAATCAAACGGGAAGATTTTAAAACTTAATATTGAAGAGGGACAAATCATTAAAGCAAACCAAATTGTCGGACTTATTGATACAATTGATTTATCATTAAAAAAACAACAATTAATTGACCGGAAAAGAGCAATTGCATCAAGACTGGCAAGTATTTCTTCGCAAATAGAAGTGCAACAACAACAAAAGAAAAACCTGCTGGTGAACAAAGACCGTCTTGAAAAATTATTTAAAGATGGCGCTGCAACTCAAAAACAAATGGATGATATTAACGGAAGCATAGATCTGGTAAACAAACAAATCATATCAATCAATACTCAAAAACAAGGCATAAATGATGAAATTCAGGCAATGGGAAAACAAATAACACAGGTTGAAGAAGCAATCAAAAAATGCTATATTATTAATCCGGTAAAAGGAACAATACTTGCAAAATATGCAGAGCAGGATGAAATAACGATGTTTGGCAAGCCAATATATAAAATAGCAAATCTGGATGAAATGAAATTAAAGGTATATATCAGCGGTTCGCAATTGCCACAGATAAAATTAGGTCAAAGAGTTGAAGTATTGGTTGATAAAGATGCTTCAACATACCTTAAACTAAATGGTACGATATGTTGGATATCCCAAACAGCAGAATTTACTCCAAAAATAATCCAGACAAAAAAAGAAAGGGTTAATCTGGTATATGCAGTTAAGGTTCAGTTAAAAAACGACGGAACATTAAAAATCGGGATGCCCGGTGAAATAAATTTTAAATATAAATAAAAAATTCTAATTATGAAAAAAATCAATTTTATTGTTTTATTGGCTGCAGCAATGGGTTTTGCATTAACCGGTTTAAATGCTCAAGATCATAAAGCTTCTGATATTGAGGGAGTCTGGCTTAATGAAGATACGGATGCACATGTTGAAATTTACAAAAATGACAGTAAATATTTTGGAAAGATTATCTGGCTCAGAGACCCGATTGATGAGGAAACAGGCAAACCAAAAAAGGACAAAAATAATCCTGATGAAAGGTTACAAGACAAACCGACGCTTGGATTAAAAATTTTAAATGATTTT
>CAZREZ010000402.1:0-3095 GCA_964599115.1 uncultured Bacteroidales bacterium | reverse complement strand
TAAAATATAAACAGTGTTTAATTAAAGTCCCACAAAATAAGTATAAAAACATGAAAAGTCAATGTTTTGTGTAAGCTATTTAAAATTTTTTTATTTTAGCATCAGATTATTGAATTTTCATACTTAATAATATATTAAAAAAATGAAAATTATTAAATGGATCGCCCGTGTCACAGGATTTCTATCCGTTGTTTTATTTCTTGTATTTATGATAGGTGAGGGAATAACAGGCTTGCCAAACGAACAAAATGGTCAACTGGTAACAATGATGTCACTTCTCGGAATTGCAGTTTTAGGATATATTTTTGCATGGTTCAGGGAAAAAGAAGGTGGAATTATCCTGGTTTTTATAAGTGTAATTATGGGATTATATCTATTGTATTCATCGGAAAATAATGTTTTAGCAGCAATTATTTATTGCCTGCTGTTTTTAATTCCCGGAGTACTTTTTTTAGTTTATGGGTACAAAACTGCTATTGATAAGTAGCATAGATATTTGCATCATTTCTGTATTCTGGCATATCCAGATACCAATTTGTATAATCTTGTCCAGCTGATTGAGCCCAAGTGACAAATTTTAAATAAGCAGTCAGTATGTCGGCTTTTTCAATAGGATAATCAAAACTAACTGGTGTCTCAATTGCCCATGGCAAACCATTTTCGGTTGTGTAATACCTTCCTTCTGAGGGATTTGAGTCATCATTAAATGTTCCGAAATAAGATGAATTTACTAAATCTGTTGGTGGATTATTTTTCAAATGTACTTCTTTACCTCTTTCCTGATTTATATAAATAAAAGGATTATAGGGTTCAAATCCTAATGCTATTTGAGGATTTGAGAAATAAGCAGTAACAGTAATAGTATCGGTAACAATAGTAAGTCCTCCGGGAACAGTGTTAAAAATAGATGCATTATAAATTGTATTGATAGCATCATAGAAGATAATTACCGTATGGTTATTATGACCATTTTCATAACCTTTGGCGTTTAGATTAATATTTCCGGTAACCTGTACAAATCCTGTAATATCACCAACACGGTTAGGATTGATTGGGATGGAAATACCAAATCCATTATTTAAGCTTGCACCAACTGCATCAACATGACATTTGGTAATAATGTCAACAATTAGATTCTGTGCATTAGTTACAATATGATAGTGGAAATCAAGTACAAGATCGTTAAAATCATAATCTCCCATACCTGGCCATAGATCTTCGTAGGAAAAAGTTCCGAATTCGGTTTCATTTGGATAATAATTATCAAAAGCTCTTTCAGGGTCGTTGGGATAGTCGTCATTAACATCAGGTACACCGTCACCATCAGTATCATCAGAACTTGGTGTTCCGGATTCAGGACCACATGCAGTTTGAGGAATATAACATTCGCAATAAGTAACTGATGGTCCAATGCTTCCATTATTATTTTCAATTCCATCAACATCACAAATGTCCATATTGCCGGTAATAGATGATCCGCCGCTGATATTTGTTGTTCCGGAAATATCAATTTTAGCGCATCCTGTGCCCGGACCAATCAAATCGTCGGTTATAATCAGATCTACGGTTTGCAATAAAGCACCGTCACTAAAAACGCTTGTACCATTGAAATGTGTAGTACCTGTAACCTGTATGTAACTATAGTTGTTCAGATCATCATTTTGATTGAAGTGACCTGAAACAACTATCTTACACCAATTATCAATCAATCCGTTTCCATTATTATTAAAATGTCCGGCAATGTTAATAGTTCCTTCATTAGTAAGATGTGAATTATTATTTAAATGACCACTGGCATTGATTAGTCCTGTATTTTGTAAATGCCCTCCTGCGTTGATAGTAATACCAACAACATTCATCGTTCCGATATTTATGAAATCGCAATCGTTATGAACAGTAAGATTGTTACTTGACGAGACTATTCCAAAATTGTAAAAAAGATCCAACTTGTTAGTATTTAAGTTATTATATGTAAGTGTTCCAGGTTCACTAATATAAATATACCCACCTGAGTTCCCTTGAACTGTAATATTGTTTGCGGTCAAATTGCCGCAGATAACTATTGTTCCACCTTTCATTTTAAGGTTATTGATAGTAACATTTTCTCCTTCAGGAAGACAAAAATGATCTCCAGAATTCACTGTCAGGTTATTATATGTACCTG
Source organism: uncultured Bacteroidales bacterium (assembly GCA_964599115.1). Taxonomy (GTDB): domain Bacteria; phylum Bacteroidota; class Bacteroidia; order Bacteroidales; family JADFUO01; genus JADFUO01. Next base: position 931 of record CAZREZ010000402.1, on the reverse strand, counting down.
ATAAACTTTCTGTACAACCTTCATTACAACCGGGATCTGTTATTACGGTTTTTAATCCGTCAGCTTTTCCAGAAGATAAGTTATAAAAAGTGTAGCTGATTTCAGGTTGATTTATCTCAATGCTGACTAATTCAAAAATTCCTTCAGCATTGTTGTTTTCAACAAAAATTTTCTCTACTCTTGTAGGTAGTGTTAGTATTGCAGTGTATTGATAATATTCATCTGACATACCCGAGCATAGCAGCTTTCCACCTGCAGCAGGACTTCCTTCATAAATTTTAAATATATGCGGTAATTCTCCTGAATGAGATGGAACATAATTTAATTGTACCGTAATTTTTTGTGTACTGTTAAATAAAAAATCCTGATCAACAACAAGATCCTGAAATTTTGTTACTTTGTTATCGGGGATATCTTCATTGTTTTTTTTGCAACTGAAAATTAAAATCATTAATAAAGTTACAATATACAAGGTTTTAAAAAATTTAGTTGTCTTCATATTCTTTAAATATTTAGTTTAATACAAATAATAATATAAATAATAATACAAAGATAACAAAATTTATTCCAAAATACAAATTGCCTCTAAATGAATTTATTAAGATAAAATTGTTAATAAATTATTCCAAATATGGGAAGGTTTTTCCATTATGAGAAATATTTAAAGTAAAGCATTATATAGAACTTCAACAGGATGCAAAGCTTTTATTCCTGTTCCATCAAATATCTGTTGACGGCAACTAGTGCCAGGAGCAGCAATAATGGTTTCTTTGGTAGATTTTCTGATTTCAGGAAATAATATTAATTCGCCAATTTGTATTGATAAATCATAATGTTCCTTCTCATAGCCGAATGAGCCTGCCATTCCGCAACAACCCGATTGGATTTCTTCAACCTTATAATTTTCAGGAAAGGAAAGAATTTCTTTAGT
>CAZREZ010000401.1:0-3102 GCA_964599115.1 uncultured Bacteroidales bacterium | reverse complement strand
GTTTTACAACATTTCTAAAAGTACTTAAATGTAGTTTTGGTGAGCATGAAGCAATAACAATTCCATCAAGATTTTGTGCTTTAATATCTTCAACCATTTCTTTTTGAGTCGAATCGGCACAGGCAAACATTGTTATTTTTGAAAGGACAACTCCATCTTTTTTCCCTGCAATATCTTTAACTTTTTCGACATCAACATAATCAGATATATTTGAACCGCACTGACAAACATATACACCTATTCTTTTTTTCATTTTTTACCTCCTTTCAAATAACCGGCAGCTTCAGCTGAAGCTGCACCTGCTGATAATATTGAGTCGGGAATATCCATCGGTCCTGATGAAGTACCTGCAACAAACACACCGTCAATATTTGTTTTTGCCGGACTTGATAATTCGTCTACCTGGTTAACATAATTAAAATCATCTTGCTCTATCTTGATATTCTTAAACATTGTAGAAAAATCAGTATTTGGTAAAATACCTACCGAAAGAACAACAAGATCATGTTCTGCTTCTTTAACTATTCCTTCCTGAATATCTTCGTATCTTACAATTAAATCACCATTTTCCTTTTCTTTAATCTGCCCCACTTTTCCTTTAATAAATTCTACTCCCATACCTTTTGCTTGCTGATAAAATTCACAAAACCCTTTACCAAATGCCCTGATATTAATATAATAAATTGTTACGTCAGCCATTGGTAATGAGCCCATAAGTAATTGAGCCTGTTTTGTTGAATACATACAACAAACTTGCGAGCATATCGGATTTCCAACCGTTTCGTCACGCGAACCTACACACAAGACATAAGCAATATTGTCAGGCATTTTTCCGTCTTTAGGGCGAAGCACATTATTGAAAGGGCGGGTCGGAACCAATTGCCTTTCCATTTGCATTGATGTAACAACGTTTTGAAAATTTCCAAATCCATATCTTGGCATAAGTGTCGGATCGAAAAGATTAAATCCTGTTGCAATAATCACAGATTTAATCTTAATGGTGCTTCTTTCTTCTTCCTGAGTAAAATCAATTGCATCGGCAGGGCATACTTTTTCGCATAAACCGCAAAGACTGCAATTTTCAATATCTATTGTTGCTATTCGCGGATTGGCAATACTAAATGGTACATAAACAGCTTTTCTGCCTACTAAATCCCATTGATACTGGTCTTTTACAACTACCGGACATTTTTCTTCACATATCTGGCAACCTGTACAATCATCAGTAACATATCTTGGTTTTTCAACAAGAATAGCTGAAAAATCATTTTCAGAATGTTTTTCAATATCCTCAATTACACTATTAGTAAAAATTGAGATGTTCGGATGCCTTGCCGTTTCCGAAACTTTTGGTGTAGTGATACAAGCTGCACAGTCAAGAGTCGGGAAAACTTTACTAAGATGTATCATTTTTCCGCCTATTGAAAGGTCTTTTTCTACAAGTATTATTTTGTAGCCGATGTTAGCAAGGTTTAATGCCGCTTCTTCACCGGCTATACCTCCACCAATTACAAGAATATCAAATTCGTTTGATTGTGTCATACTTATTGACATATTTTATAATAATTAATTCTTTTGCTCCCTGATAATATTAATTGGATAGAGCATTAACAAAATTCTTCATGTGTTTAACAAAAGGTTCGAAACAAACAGAACATATTGCAGCCATTTTTAATTTGGCAGGGTCTATCCCTTTTTCTTTCATTAATGCGTGTGTTTGTTTTACTATTTCGCCTGTTCTAACGGTACAAGTTTCGCTATATGAGCAATCGGTTCCGTCCGCAGCAATAAATACTCCGTCAAAACCTTTTTCAAATGCATGTAATATCCACCTCGATTTGATAGCGCTTGAACATGGCACATTGATAGTATAAACTGTTGGCGGGTAGTGTTTTTTCAGAAGTCCCGCTAAATCAATAGCAGGATCTGAAATTTTTTCTGTAGAAAATACAAGAATTTTTGGAGCAGTTTTATTTTCCTCCATATCTATATATATTATCCTTTTTTCAAATAAATTTTAAAAAATCCTGATTCTTCGACAGCACCAAGATATTCATGGCCTTTTTTATTTGCCCATTTCGGAATATCCCGTCTTGTACCTTCATCAGCTGAAAGAACTTCCATAATTTCTCCGGAACCAATGGTTCCAATTGCTTTTTTTGCTTCCAATAAAGGTCCCGGGCAAGCTGTTCCCCTTGCATCAACAGATTTATTTACAGCTAATGCTTGTAATTCTTCTTGTGTCATAATATATTGAATTTAAAATTTATATAAATAATTGAATTTTGCTTTCTTCTGCATCAACTAAGAATGTTGCAACTCCACAATATTTACTTATAAAATATGTAAAATATTTTTACAAAAGTAACAATTATTATGGAATTCAGATGTTTTTTATTTATTATATAAACATATGTATGTCTGCCTCTTCAGCAGATGTAAGATATTCACCTATTCCACAAAGATCATCAACAAGATCATTGAAATCATCTAATTTTTCTCCGCCCCAAATTTTTCCGGCAAGGCTACACATGTGTACTTTTACATTTGTCATATCTTTAGCCATCTCGAAAAATTCATACCATGTAGAAACCTTTAAGCTTTCCAATGAACTTATGAATTCATCTTTTAAAAAAGAGGCTTCAGCCAGATTATCAATTTTGTTTTCGTTTCCTTTTAGAAAAGCACGAGCACCTTGAAGCAAGACAAAAACGTCTACATCCATATCATCTGCAGCGGCTCCACTAAGGATTACTCCTGCTGCTGTTAATTTATCAAGGCTTCCTGTAAAAAGCCCCATACATAATTTTGCCATAATTTATTTTTTTATAAAATTATTATTTTGATAATTATAATTATTGTAACTTATTTTAGCAATAATATTATCCACCACAACCGCCTGATTCTTCTACTTTTGGTTCTGTTTTACCTCCTGTATCACCTTCTCCTTCTTCAATTAGTTCGGGGAACGTTTTATTCCATTCTTGCCAGCCACCATCTATAAGATAAACCTTATCATATTTCAGCAGTTTTAAATTTGGATAAGCTAAGGATGCTCGGTCATCAGTTTGAGAATAAACATATATTGGTTCTCTTCTGTTT
>CAZREZ010000400.1:1549-3106 GCA_964599115.1 uncultured Bacteroidales bacterium | reverse complement strand
AATAATACATCCGGAAATAAAAATTGGCAATACAATTACCACGATCATGTAATCAGAAATGACGCAGAATATAAACGCATTAAACATTACATTAAAAACAATCCTTTAAATTGGAAGGATGATACATTTTACAAATAACAAAATAAAAACCTTAACCGCAATAGATTTTGAAACAGCAACACGCCACCATATTTGTGCTGTAGGAATAGTAAGCGTTGAGGATGGTAAAATAATTGACGAATTTCATACATTAATTCAGCCGTCCGGCAATGAATATTTTTGGAAGAATATTGAAATACATGGAATTACTGGAAGAGATACTGTTCATGCACCTTTTTTTGACAAAGTTTTCAATATTCAATAAACAATTAATTTTTTTGTTCTTGATACATTACTGGCTTTTATTGTAATAAAATAAATGCCGTTTGGCAAGTAGGAGACATCAATTTTTGTATCAATATTAAATGAATTATAATGTTTAGTGCAGAGATCATAACCGGCAGAATTCGTAATTTTCATGATTACCGGAGAGTTAAATTTATTCTTATTTGTCAGAATGAAACTTTTTTTAGCCGGATTTGGATATATATTAAAATCTAAATCTTCACTTAAAATTATATCATCAATAGAAACAAGTTTATCAAAAAATTTAATATCATCTAAATAAATACCGGAACCTCCACCATATATTGCTTCAAAACCAAAATGGAAACTATTGGGTAGTGATTGTAATGAGCATTGAAAATGCTCCCAATTATTTGAACCGGTAATTGGATAAGAAAAAGGGATCCAAGGAGAGCAATTAGGGGTACCTGCGCAATAATATAACTTTAAGGTGTCGGAATAAAGGTTATTTAAAGGTATTTTGTATTCAAAAGATAATACAGGATCTTGACCTGAAATAATACCAATAACAGTTGTGAATAACATTGCTTTACTTCCAATTGTGTCAGAAATAAATAAGGCGGAATGAGAACTGGAAAATGAAACACTATCTATTAAATTCCAATCACTTTGTCCTGTAATAATATTTGAACCAAGCCCACATCTATATACATTACATTCTTCAAAATTTATAGTTTGTGGTAAAATCCAACCCCAAAGACAAATAAATTGACCCCAAATATGTTCTGATACTCCAGTTGGATTAACATAAGCAGCAGCAACTTCATAAATACCTGTATATGCCCAAATTGGTAAAGGAGTTGTATAAAATGTGTCAGTTGTTGAACCTATTAAAACAGGCACTCCATATTCCAAGCCTTTTTTATAGATATTGTAATGTGAAAATGATTTCTCAATAGGTGGTTCCCACCGCATGTAAACCGAATCCAATTCTACATAAAGGATTAAATTTCTTGGTGGTGGAAAATTTTGTGAATAAATTATTAAGAATGAAAATGATAAAACAATAGTTAGTATTTTTTTCTTATACATGATTAAAATTATAGTTAAGAACCTGCATACTCCAAACGTTATAATCATCAACAGCTTTAATCAATTCAACACCTTCTGTAAAGCCTTAAGATATTCACTACTTAACCCCCAAACAACATT
>CAZREZ010000400.1:0-1539 GCA_964599115.1 uncultured Bacteroidales bacterium | reverse complement strand
TTTTTTTCTTATAAATGATTAAAATTATAGTGAGTCACTATATGTAATAATTGTACGCTAAAATACAAAAAAGAATTATATAAAGAAAATAATCAAGAAAAAAAAACCAGTCATTTTTTATTTTTTCTAAATATCGAACAAGGATTAGCGAATAGCGATTTACGAAGTAAACTTCTAAAATCAAAAATTGCCTGTCCCGTAGCTTCAGCGTACCGGGGTTAATCGGTGTTCTTAAATCAATTTATATGCAGCTTTGCTGCTTTAGGAATTAATCAGGCTAAAAAAACCCCGTCAGGAAGAAACCTGACAGGGTTAAATTATTTTAGTTAAAAATGTTCTTAAACAACTCCCTGTGCTAACATTGCATCGGCTACTTTTACAAAACTATAAACGCTTGCACCTTTAAATAATATCTTCTATTATGCCCTGAAATAAATTCTATAAAATAATTTTTTTAAAAAATTATTATTATAAATTTGCACAAGTTTATTTTTAAAAATAATTTCAAATTTTAGTAAAAACATTTCATAAAAAATCCTGATATCATTAGATTATATATCTAAATTATTAACTATTTTTTCTGAAATAAATATTCAATTAATTATATAAGGTTGTTATGATAGAAATATCAAAACTTGTTAAAGACATTATTTCACAACATGGCAAACACTTGATTACTGTCTTGGAAAATATTCAAAGTTATTATAATTATTTGCCTGAAGATGCTCTCAGAGAAGTTGCAATACAATTAAATATACCTTTAAGAGATGTTTATGGGGTTGCAACTTTCTATAAATCCTTTAGCTTGAAACCCAGAGGCAAACACTTGATTTCTGTATGCCTTGGCACAGCTTGTCATGTTCGTGGAGCGCCTGCAATAGCAGCAGAGTTTGAAAAACAACTTAAAATAAAACCTGGCGAAACAACTCCTGATGATGAGTTTACTTTTGAAACCGTAAATTGTCTGGGAGCATGCGCTCTTGGACCAATTGTAGTTGTAGATGGTGAATATTTTTCAAGCGTAAAAACTGCAAAAGTCAAACAAATAATTGATAAAGTACGTATTGGATTAGACAAGGTTGATGTAGAAAAAGATAAAAGAATATTTCCTGTTCAGGTTAACTGTTCGCGTTGTAACCATAGCTTAATGGATGCAGAATACAAAATTGATAATTACCCATCTATCAGGGTAACAATATCATTTGGTGATAAACATGGATGGCATCGTTTATCTTCTCTTTATGGTAGCTACAATTTTGAATCTGAGTATAAAAGGCTATTAGGCATAGTAGCAAACTATTTTTGTCCACATTGCCATTCAGAGTTAATTGGAATTTCCGGTTGTCCTATATGTGGTACGACTATGGTGCCGATGATTGTTAGCGGAGGCGGTATGGTTCAGGTTTGTCCTCGTCGCGGGTGTAAAGGACATTCATTAGAAGTTGGATAAACAATATTTTAATTAATATTATATTTTTATTTAATTTTATTAATAGAATTTAGAATAAGGAATAGATATGAAAAGAATCTCATCAGTTG
>CAZREZ010000399.1:0-3109 GCA_964599115.1 uncultured Bacteroidales bacterium | reverse complement strand
AATAACATATTTCTTTAATTTTTGAAAGTGGTTGTGATCAATCTTATGATTATAATGGTTATGATTATTTAGAGCTGAGATTGGGTGGGGATTTTGAGTTAGGTAATGGAGAATTTTTACCTAAAGGTATTTTTAGCGCAATAGTTTTTTCAGGACATAATAATTTATTTATCTAAAAAGCTGAAAATCAACAAAAGGTTTACATACCTGAGGAAATATAACTGGTTAAAATATTCTATATTAATTGTAACAGTAACAACTTTTTTGTTTGGGAATATTGTATTGATAAACCTGTTAGACCCGTTCAGTAATTTCGGAAGGATATTTTCAAATTTAATACGGCCGGTTTATTTATTTGCAAATAATGTTTCGGTTTCGGTTTTAGAATTGTTTGATTGTTATTATTTATATCCGGTTAATTTAAAAACCTTTGTTTTGTTTACCTTTATTTTTTCTTTTCTCTTTCTGATAATGATAATATGGATGGCTATAAAAGGCGGCAGGATATATTGTAATACAATTTGTCCGGTTGGGACATTATTAGGAATAATCTCAAAAATATCATTATTCCGGATCTCAATAGATGAATCATCGTGTAATGGTTGCTGGGCTTGCTCTTTAACATGTAAAGCAGGATGTATTCATGGGGGAGAAAAAAAAATAGACTATTCAAGATGTGTTGTTTGTTTTGACTGCTTTAGTTCGTGTAAATTAGATGCTCTAAAATTTAAAATTGCTTTTAGAAGAAAGAAAAAGCTAATACCCCCAAAAGAACCAAATAATAATAGACGTAAATTTCTAATCACAACGGGAATATTTTCTTTAAGCTTAACAGGACTTGCTTTTGGTAAAAATAAAATTGAAGATTTTAGAAAAACAAATATTCCGGAAAATAAGCAGCACCCGGTATGTCCACCCGGTTCATTAAGTATTGAGAATTTTACTACAAGCTGTACAGCTTGTCATTTATGTGTAAGTGCTTGCCCTACACAAGTTCTTAAACCGTCGTTTTTGGAATATGGTCTTATAGGAATGATGCAACCACACATGAATTATTTTAAAAGCTTTTGTAATTTTGATTGTGTTGATTGCAGCGAGATTTGCCCAAGCGGGGCAATACTACCGATTTCTTTGGAAGAAAAAAAATTAACACAATTAGGAAAAGTAAATTTTATCAAAGAAAATTGTATTGTTGAAACCGAAGGTACTGACTGCGGTGCATGCTCCGAGCATTGTCCAACCAAAGCAGTTTATATGGTTCCTTATAAAGATAATCTCGTTATTCCTGAAATTAACCAGGATATTTGTATAGGCTGCGGTGCCTGTGAATTTGCCTGCCCCACAAAACCATTTAAAGCCATTTATGTTGATGGAAATCCAATACATACTAAAGCAAAAAAACCCGAAAAGGAAATATTAAATGAAAAAATTGATTTTGAGGAGGAGTTTCCGTTTTAAAATGTTTCTTACTTGACTTTATACTTCTTCAAAACAATCCTGAATGTCGTTCCCTGATCAATGACTGAGGATTTTACAAAAATTTTACCCCGGTGATAATTTTCAATAATCCTTTCTGACAATGAAAGCCCGAGCCCCCACCCTCTTTTCTTGCTTGTAAATCCGGGATTAAATACGGTTTTGTGGTTTGATTTGGGAATACCTTTACCAGTGTCTGTAAAATCAATAATAATATATTTATTTTCTTCAATAATATCAATTGTAAGAGTTCCTATACCATTCATAGCATCAACGGCATTTTTGCATAGGTTTTCAATTACCCATTCAAAAAGGTTATGATTTACAGGTGCAAAAATTTCTTTGTCTTCCTGAACAGTTATTAAATATTTTACTTTTTTTGATGTTCGTAATTTGATGTATCCAACGGAATTATAAATGATTTTAACAATATTTTGATTTTCGGGTTTTGCAGGTGAGCCAATTTTTGAAAAACGTTCGGTAATATTTTCAAGCCTGTTTATGTCTTTTTCAATTTCGGTGATTTCCTCATCTTTATATCCTTTTAATTTAAGTAGTTCAACCCAGGCTATCATTGATGATAATGGTGTGCCAAGCTGATGTGCGGTTTCTTTTGACATTCCCACCCAAACCTTATTTTGCTCTGATTTTCTGGCAGCACTGAACAGAAAATATGCAATCAACAGAAAAAGCCCTATAACCCCGAATTGAATAAAGGGATAATATCTGATTTGTGTTAGTAAGTATGAGTCTTTGTAAAAAATGTATGTTTTGCCCTGTTCAGGCAATTCAAAAATTATAGGATCATTTTCATAAGACATTGATGAAATTGTATTTTCAACAAACAGTGAATCTGACATTTTTTGGTCATCAATATTACCATAGGTAATTACGTGTCTTTTTGTGCTATCGGTTACAATTACAGGAACAGAAGCGGAGTTTTCAACTATTTCTGAGAAAAAGGATTCAATGAGATCATCAAGAACATTGCGTAATTCACTGAAAAGTAGAGATTCTTTATAATAAAGATAAATATTTTTATTGGCATAATAATTTATTGTTATAGGCGGATAAACAGTGAATTCCTTTTTAAGTTCCCCGTTTAAATATTTCACACTGTCAGGACCAAGATCAATATTAATAAAATTGGTTATTTTACCTTTATCATCTGTAATAATTACCGGAACCGTAGTATTGCCTCTAATTACTTCAATATAAAAAGTAAGGTTATCCTTAGTGTCTTCTTTTCCTAAGATTTTATATGCTTCAGCAAAAATTTCAGCCCTTTTTTGTTCTTCTACTTTAATTTGTTCAAAGAAATTATCAGTATAATTTACTAATTTGGCTTTGCGTTGAATAGCATCAGCCCAGATTTTTACATTGGTTCGCTCATCTTCAGCAAATTTACTTACAAGAATATTTGTGTACCACAAGGAAACAACAATAATTATTATTGCTGTCGCAAACAGAAACCACTTCCAACGCTTTTTTTTAGAGTAAATGTTCAATTTTATTTAATTTATATGGTACAATGCTATTATCTTATAAAACTTTGTTTTTTTGATTATCAGTCTTCAGTCCCCAATCTTCAGTCCTCAGTCTTCAGTCCTCAGTCTTCAGTCCTCAGTCTTCA
>CAZREZ010000398.1:0-3114 GCA_964599115.1 uncultured Bacteroidales bacterium | reverse complement strand
TAAGAAAAATGAGGGTGTAATTAAGGAAGTAACTGAGGGAATAAGTAAGGGTGTTATTGCTAAAGTTGAGGGAGTAATTGAGGGAGTAACTGAGGGAGTAACTGATGATGTAAAAGATAAGATTAAGAAGATTCTGCTAGTGCTTTATAAAAAAGGCGGAATGAGAACTGTAGATATAGAAAAAAGAATTGAAATACCTGCTAAAAGTATAGAAAGATATGTGAAGCAATTGAAGGACGCTGGATTAATTGAGTTTAAAGGAGCACCAAGAACAGGAGGCTATTATTTAACTAAGAATGCAGAAAATAAAATAAACAAATGAAAAACAACGGGCAGACAGAATGCCCTTGGTAACACGTCAGACTGTCTAAAAACCTAACATCATTTTGTTAATAATTTTATTATTCTTTAAGCAGATACTTTTAAAAAATTGAGTATCATATAAAGATATGAAATTTATACAATGAACCAACATAAATTAGGTAAACCTTTTACCTGTCACACTCGAACAATCCGTTTTAACATAAGTATATTTTTTAATAAAATATTTACTGATACTGAAACGCATAAACTTTGTAATTTTCTAATTATTTAACTGCGTGGTTTTAAATAAACTACAATTAAAAAAATTGTATTCTCGTTTTCGTTCAGTTTATTTTTTCAAAGTAATCTTAAATCTGCTTATATTTGTCTGATTTCTAATAAAACGGAGAGTTTTTAGATAAACTGACGTTGTGCAAAATCAAACTTAAATATAAATAAAATGAAAAACTTAAAAAACAAAATTCTGGTTATTGTACTGCTATTAACAATTAATTCAAGTTATAGTCAAATTGATGTTTATGGAAATTATTCTAAATCCAAACTGCAATCACATAGTTTAGAACTGCAAAATACTACAGATTCATTATTGCACATAATACCTTCTCCCACGACTAGCACAAATGGAATTACATTTGACGGGGAAAATTTGTGGGTGTCATCAGTAGGTCCAATATTGTATATGATTTCTCCTATTGATGGGGCAGTAAAAAAAGAATTAAATACAAATATGTCGTATATAACAGGAATTACATTTGTAGAACCTAATATTTGGGTTGTTGATATGTATAACAAAAGAATATGCAAAATTGATACTACTTCTGGTTATATCCTTGACTATTTTTACATTCCTGCTTATGGATCAAATGGCTTTCCAAGTGGTTTAACTTGGGACGGTAATTATTTATGGTATAATAGTGGAGGAATGAATGATTCAACATACAAATTGGATCTGTCGGGTGAGGTAATCTCAAGGTTTGCTTCGTATAACGGAGCTGCGACTGGACTGACATTTGATGGAAGTAATCTTTGGTCAATTAATGCTGAATTTGATATAATCTATCAGATTTCACTACCCGATTTTATTTTGCTAGATTCATTAAACGCTCCTGGTGGACAAGCAGCAAATGGTTTAGCATTCGATAACCAGTATTTATGGGTTTCAAATAACGAATCTGACTCAATTTATAAATTGGATATTGGACTGTCATCGATAAACACAAAGTATTTAGTTGATGAACAAATAAAAGTATGGCCAATTCCTACCCATGATTTATTAAACATTAAAATAATTAATGCTGATATAATTATTGAGCGAATTGAGATTTATAGTATAAGTGGCCGCTTGGAGGAAAATACTTATCGGAAAACCGATAGACTCGACAATCTAATAGAAATCGATTTAATTAATTTGAAAACTGGTGTATATTTTTTAATTATTTACTCTAAAGAAGGACTATTTCACAGAACTATTGTTAAACAAAAATGACTTTGCATAATAACCCATGCTCATAACAAATAGCCGCGTTTGGTACGTTTAGAAAAATGAAAATCAGAAAATGACGATATTTGAAACTTACAACATTAACGGACTGAAAGCGACTACTTGTCATAGCCCCAACCGTTCAGCAAAAAAACAACATTCACAAAACATTTACAAAAAAAGTAATCAGTAATCGGTTATCGGTAAATTGGGGGAAATTTTAACTGGAAAATTTTTTAACTTAAAATTTTAACCACCCCTGCCCCTCCTAAAATTAGGAGGGGAGCTATTTCCCCCAATCAATCAATCAATCATTCATTCATTCATTCATTCATTCAATCATTCAATCACTCACTCAATCACCCCTTCACTCCAAACTTGTTAAAAATAATAGCTAAATAAATAATCGTGTAGCTCCCATTTTCTTATCTTTGCATTTATGCAATACAAACCTTGGTATAAAGGAAATATCTGTTCTGTGTCTTTTCTCAGATTACTGGTAATATTAGTATTATTTACCGTTTCAAGGATTCTTTTTTATGTTTTCAATACTTCTTATTTTTCCGATTTAGATTTCCCTGAATTTTTGAAGATAATTTTTTACGGTATCCGCTTTGACATTTCAGCCATCTTAATTGTAAATCTTCCTTTTATCTTTTTTAATATAATTCCTTTCAAATTCAGATATAACAAAGTTTACCGGATTATTAACATCCGGATATTTTATATTTTAAATTCGGTCGCTTTAGCTTTAAATTATATTGATGTAATTTATTTCAGATTCATTTTAAAACGAACAACAGGAGATATTTTTGCTTTCATCAGCAATGAAGAAAATGAAATTGTATCTCTAATTCCACAATTTATAAAAGATTTCTGGTATGTTTTTCTGATATGGATTTTTAGTGTTTTTTTAATGGTTTTTCTTGTAAATAAATTTAAACCAAAACTCAGGAAAATAAAAATATCCAACCCGGCATATTACATTTCACGGACAATAATTTTTATAATAATTGCTTTTTTTACTGTAATCGGCATAAGAGGCGGATTTCAGCTAAAGCCGATAAGCATTATTACTGCCGGACAATATACAAATTCAAAAAATATAACTATTGTATTGAATACTCCCTTTACTATAATTAAAACTATTAACCAGCAAGGATTACAGCCTGTTAACTATTTTTCAGATGATAAGGAATTAAACAAAATATTTAATCCTGTTCATAAAAACAAAATTATCCAGGCTGATACTTCCAGAAGTGCTTTTAAAGATTTAAACCTTGTGATATTTATTATGGAAAGTTACACAA
>CAZREZ010000397.1:0-3119 GCA_964599115.1 uncultured Bacteroidales bacterium | reverse complement strand
AAAGTGTAGTTCATTGATGGATATATAATTTTTTAAAGGACACAAAGATAAAACTACATTGTAATTTACCATAAAATGTAAATTATTTTATTTGATAATAAGTAGATTTTAATGGTGCTCTTTTTATAAACTTAGCACCAACCCGAAAGTTTTAAGATAATTTGGTGGAATGAATACAAATTTCTAAATATTAGTGTGTTTCAACGTATTTTCCAATAAGCATTCTCATCATCATCGTCATCATCATCTTCCCATTCATAACGTTTTGGCTGCGGTCCGGTCTTTCTATAATAAAATGCTAAAATCAAACCGGCTACTAATCCCATCAAATGCGATTCCCATGAAATATTTTTTTCAGGGAAAAAATCAGGGAAAATGCCCCAGATCATGCTACCATACAAAAATGTTACAATCAAAGTAATTGCGAGCAATCTTGGATTTTTTCTTATTAAACCACTGACAAAAAGAAAAGCTGCCAAACCATAAACCACGCCACTTGCCCCGATATGAAAAGCTTCGCGGGCACCAAACCAAACCCAGATTCCAGTCATTAAATAAATCAGGAAAAATACTCTATATGCAATTTTTTTATAAAAATAAAAAAGAGCAACACTTAAAACAAATAATGGAAACGAATTAGCAAATAAATGCGAAAAACTGCTGTGGATCAATGGTGAGGTAATAATACCAATTAATCCTTTTGCTGTAAGTGGATAAATTCCAAAATGTGAAAGATCCAGATTAAAAAGAACCTCAACAATTTTTATCAACCAAATTAATAAAAGAAAGAAAAAAGGAAATACAAGACTGTGATAAAATTTTTGTTTTTCAGGATTCACAACTAAAAAATTTAATATTCTGTATTTTAATAAAAATGTGTTTAATTAAGACAAAAGACAAAAGTAAAAAGGCAAAAGTAAAAATTTGCAGCTTATCAGAAATTTTGCCTTTTATCTTAACTTTAAATTTTTGCTACTGTAAAACAACATAGAACAAAAATTAATAAATTTGATGGTTAGATAATATTATGCTAAGCTGCAAATGCTATTCCAAACAAAAATACTGACAAATTTTTTATTATATTGTATTTATATATAAATTTGCTAATTAAACAACAAAAAAAATGAAACTTTCAGTCTTAAATGCTATTTCGCCTGTTGACGGGCGTTACCGGAAAATAACCGAATCGCTGGCATATTATTTCTCTGAAGCCGCTTTTATCAATTATAGAATATTTGTTGAAATTGAATATTTTATTGCATTATGCAAAATATCTTTACCTCAGCTAAAAGATTTTGATAACAATCTGTTTGAAAAACTTAGAGCAATTTCAAGGGATTTTACTTTTGAAGAGGCACTGCTGGTAAAAGATATTGAAAAAACCACAAATCATGATGTAAAGGCAGTTGAATATTATCTTAAAAATAAATTTGAAGAATTCGGATTAAAACAATACAAAGAGTTTATTCATTTTGGTTTAACCTCTCAGGATATCAATAATACTGCGGTTCCTTATGCCCTTAAATTAGCTTACCATGATGTATTAAAACCGTTTTATACGGAATTGTTAAATAAACTTATTTATAGATCAAAAGAGTGGAAAAAAACACCTATGCTTGCCCGGACACATGGGCAACCGGCTTCTCCTACCATGTTAGGAAAAGAAATTTATGTTTTTGCCGAACGTCTAAAAAATCAATTTGAGTTGCTTGAAGAAATACCTTTTTCAGCAAAATTCGGTGGAGCAACAGGAAATTTTAATGCTCACCATGTAGCTTACCCAGAAATAAACTGGATTGAATTTGCCGATAATTTTGTTAAAAACCATCTCGGACTGAAACGTCAGAAAACAACAACACAAATTGAACATTACGACAATATGGCAGCTTTTCTTGACAATCTTAAAAGAATAAACACAATTCTGATTGATCTTAACCGCGATATCTGGACTTACATCTCAATGGATTACTTTAAGCAAAAAATTAAAGAAGGTGAAGTTGGCTCGTCTGCAATGCCACATAAAGTTAATCCTATTGATTTTGAAAATTCAGAAGGAAACCTTGGTGTTGCAAATGCCTTGTTCGAATATCTTTCATCAAAGTTACCCATATCAAGGCTTCAAAGAGATTTAACCGATTCAACAGTTACACGAAATATTGGAGTTCCGGTTGCACATACAATTATTGCCCTGAAATCCATATTAAAAGGTTTTGATAAACTTATCTTAAATAACGAAAAAATTAATGATGACCTTGAAAATAACTGGGCTGTAGTATCAGAAGCCATTCAAACAATTTTAAGACGGGAAAATTATCCTGATCCTTACGAAACCCTGAAGGAGCTCACAAGAAAAAATCAAAAGATTACAAAAGAAACAATCAGGGAATTTATTGACAGCCTTGATATTTCTGATTATGTTAAAAACGAACTAAAACAAATTTCTCCTGAAAACTATACGGGAATTTTTAATTAGTCCGTCTATAAAGTCCGAAAGTTTATATAAATATTAAAAATCACAAATTACATCCCGAGTAAAGATACCCTAAAAAAGGGCACACAAAGCGATATGACAAAAATTCCAACTCTCAAGTTCCAAATTTCAAATAAATTTCAAATTTCAATATTCAAATTCCAAACAAAATAGATAGAAATTTTGATTATTGGATTTTGTGTTTTGGATATTATTTGTTTTTTGTGATTTGGTGCTTCATTTTATGTAAATCTTTGACTTTTAAGACAGGGACTATTTACTTGACAAATTTATCCATTTCAATTATAATAATATTTTATATCTTTGCCAAAATTTTAGATTATGGATTTAAGCGAGATATTAGCAATTACAGGAAAACCCGGATTATTTAAAATGGTTGCAAAAACCAAAAACGGTGTTGTGGTCGAATCATTAATTGATGGAAAAAGAATCCCCGCCTTTGCTCACGAAAAAATAAGCTCTTTAGAGGAAATCTCTATTTTTACTGAAGATGAAGACTTGTCATTAAAAGAGGTCTTTAAATTAATTCATGATAAGCAAAGTGGTGAAAAAGCTGTTGATAATAAATCAGATAATAAAACCCTTAACTTATTTTTTGAGGAAGTAATTCAAAATAATAACAAAAAAA
>CAZREZ010000396.1:0-3126 GCA_964599115.1 uncultured Bacteroidales bacterium | reverse complement strand
TATACCCCGTATTTTATTAGTTTAGCTTCGTCTGATTTGCGACCTTCCCGACATTAAAGTCGGGGACACGCTAACCGGACTACGCTATACATAGTTAAATATTTTAAATTAAAACCATGAACGAAAGAACATTTTTAGTAGCGGAGAGAGGGGGATTCGAACCCCCGGTACCCGTTCTTGAGTACGGCAGTTTAGCAAACTGCTGGATTAAGCCACTCTCCCACCTCTCCTGTAAACCCATCCTGGGTTAAAAGATTGCAAAATTAGAAAAATATTTTGATTTTCATTAATACTTTTTTAATTATTTTAAAAAAAATCAGATATTTGTACAATAATTAAAAAGAATATCATTATGAAAGCAAAAACATTTGTAGAAAAAATCTTTAATGCAGAAAAAGGAAGCATAGTATTTAAAAAGCCGGATATAATTTTAACTCACGATAATACGGCAAGCATAGCAAATACTTTTAAAAAAATGGGTGGCGAAAAAGTCGCAGACCCTGATCAGCTTTTGATTGTTCTTGATCATAATGCTCCTCCGACGAGTGCAAAAATTGCTAATCAGTATCAATCAATACGAGATATTGTTAAAGAGCAGGGTGTAGAAAAATTTCATGATGTTGGCAAAGGTATTTGTCATCAGATTATGGCTCAATATGCTAAGCCTCAAATGATAATTGTTGGTAGCGATAGCCATACTTGTACTGCAGGAGCATTTAATGCTTTTGCAGCAGGAATTGACAGAACCGAATCTGCCGGATTATGGAAACAGGGCGAAACATGGTTCAGGGTGCCTGATTCAATAAAAATTACTTTAAAAGGAAAATTACCTGAGGGTGTTTATGCGAAAGACCTTTCATTATGGATAATCGGTATGATAGGTTCAAGTGGTGCGGATTATATGTCGATTGAATATCATGGAGATGGAGTTAAAACATTAGATGTGTCCGAAAGAATGACTATTGCTAATTTAGCTTCCGAGATGGGTGCAAAGAATGCAGTTTTCCCGGCGGATGAAGTTTTACAAAAATATCTTGGTGAAAAATATAATGGTGTTTGGGCTGATGAAGATGCTGTTTATGCAAAAGAAATTGAAATTGATCTTAAGGAATTGTTTCCTGTAGTGGCGGCTCCTCATAATGTTGATAATGTAAAAGCTTTATCTGAAGTTCAGGGAACGAAATTAAATCAGGCTTTGGTTGGTACATGCACAAACGGACGTATTGAAGATTTGCGTGAAGCAGCAAAAGTTTTAAAAGGAAAAAAATTGCCGGAAGGTTTCCAGATGCTTATTATTCCTGCTTCACAACAAATTTATCTTGAAGCTCTGAAAGAAGGATTAATTGAAATATTTTTGAATGCAGGTGCAAATGTTCTGTCAACCTCATGCGGACCATGCCTTGGAACAGGGCAGGGGATACCGGCTGACGGGTATAATGTTATTTCAACTGCAAACCGTAATTTTAAAGGCAGAATGGGAAATAAAGAGGCAAGTATATTTTTGGCTTCTCCGGCGACTGTTGCATATTCAGCATTAAATGCAGAAATTACCGACCCGAGAGGAATTAAAGCTGAAAATAAATTTCCATATAAATCAGAACAAAGCAAAACCGTTGAAGTAAAACAAAGCGAAGACAGGTATGAAAATAGCACGTGGAATTATGCTGATGTTGATAACCTGAATACGGACCAGATGTTTGCAGGCAACTTAACATATAGTGTTTTAAGTTCCGAACCTGAAAAAATTATGCCTCATTTATTCAAAGGTTTTGATGATAGTTTTTCCGAAAGGATTAAAAAAAATGACATTATTATTGCAGGAGCAAATTTTGGTTGTGGGAGTTCACGTGAACATCCTGCTGTTGGCTGTCATATGCCGGTGTTAAAGCCGTAATTTGTAAATCAGTAAACAGAATTTTTTACCGTTCATCAGTCAATCAGGGCCTGCCGATAATTATTCTTCCTGAAGCGGTTGATGCATATAAACAGGGTGATAAGGTTAGCATTAACTTTGAAAAAGGTATTGTAACCATTGAAACACGTGATTTTGAATTTGCCCCGTTACCTGCAAAACTGATGGATATTTTTAAAGCTAAAGGTCTGGTGAATTTTATTAAAGGATGAAAAAAGTTTTATACTTAGTTTTATTAATTTCTTTCCTGATAGGTGCATATTTTATAATTGTTTCTGTGTTCCCGAAAAGTGCAGGAAGATTACCGTTTTTTGCAATTTTGTTTGCACTTGATTTTTACTTATGGTTTTCCATTAAGAAAAAAATATTAAAGCTAAATTCAATTTTTAAATATATAGTGATTTACCTTTACTGGGCGCCTTTTGTACTTGTTGTTTTTTTAGTTCTGTTTATTGCTTTTTACCCTTTAACAGAATGGAACACAGGTTTTCAAACATACCTGTTCGGTGTAATTTTTATTGTTTATGTTTCAAAACTTATTCCTGTAATTTTTCTTTTATTTTCAGATATAATCAGGTTATTCCGGATTATTTTCCGTTTTTTTTCCAAACCAAAAGAAAAAAGCGATTTATTAAAAAGTAAGAAAATAAGCAGAAGCAAGTTTCTTCAATATGTTGGTTTTATTGGCGGAGGTATAGCTTTTAGCGGTTTATTAATGGGTATGTTGAAATGGGTTTATGATTTTAATATTATTAAGAAAATCATCAAATTACCTGATTTACCATCTGCCTTTAATAATTTCAGGATTATACAGTTCTCTGATTTACATTTGGGTAGCTGGACATCAAAAAAACGTTTGATAGAAGCCGTTGAAATAATAAATAATTTAAATCCCGATATTGTTTTTTTCACAGGTGATTTGGTTAATTATACAACACAAGAAGTATTTGGATTTAAACAAATCTTAAAAGAGATTAAAGCATCTTATGGAATTTTTGCTGTTCTCGGAAATCATGACTATGGGGATTATATGAACTGGAAATCTGCAGAAGCGAAAAAAGATAATATGGAACAGTTATATAAATTTTTTAAAGATATGAATTGGAAACTTTTAAGAAACGAAAACTGCATTCTTGAATTAAACGGTGATAAAATCGGTATAATCGGTGTTGAAAACTGGGGAGCTTATTTAAGATTTCAGAGCACGGAAACAT
>CAZREZ010000395.1:0-3134 GCA_964599115.1 uncultured Bacteroidales bacterium | reverse complement strand
CACTATCTATCGCTACTGACAGATATTCTAATTCAATGATGACTTTTTTTATACCTGAAATATTATCTAATTCTAAATATATTTGAGGATCATTGGTATCGAAATCAAATACATTTTCATTCTCAGCCCATGCATTGGTTTTGAATTTAATCTTTTTAAGCTTATTATTTCCGTGTATAAGAGAAACGTTTCTTATAGTTATCTGGCAATAATCATTAAGCGGATCAAATCTTAATCCTTTAATATCTATAAAATTATGCAAATCATACTCGATGCGTGTTTCATTGCTGTTTATTTTTTTAATTAACGAATTTGTTTCACTATATCCCTCGCCCTGGTCAATATACAATTGGGCTGTACTAACTGGAGTAAGTATATTTAATTCTTTGTTTTTAACGCTTAATTCTTTGCTTAAATTTTTTGTTTGTTCAATTAATACGATCTTATTTCCTAAGTTTGCAAATATAATCTGGTAGTAATTATTTTTTTCCGCATTGTCTAAAAAAGCCAGGAATTCATTGTTAGTATTCTTACCAACTGCAACTATTCCAAGACCATGTCCATCAGTAAATTCATATGATGGATATTGCCTGGAAATTTCTTTCCATAGTTTCCATACCCCAAAGTCATTTTCTCTAACACAGGTATCATGTAATACAATCACTCCCTTATCACTCATTTTTGGCAACCAGGAATCGAAATCATGTTTTACAGCTTTGTAGGTATGTAAACCATCAATATGTAACAGATCAATGGTATTATCGGAAAAATAGTTAAGACCTTCATCAAAGGTCATTTTCAACAGATATGAAAAATTTTTATATTTATTTTGCTGATAAGCTGACAAATCATGATAAACAGACCCATCGAAATAACCAGACTGTTTATCTCCAAGCCAATTGTCAATCCCATAACATTTGGTATCACTTTTTACTGTTTTAACAGCTTGACAAAATGCGTTATACGAGTTTCCGGAATGTACACCCAATTCAACTAAAAGCCCTGGCCTTAAAACATCGACCAGGAAAAATGCAAAAGGAATATGGTCAATCCATGAGAAAGGTTCTTCTATTCTTTCAGGTAAAGTGAAAATAACCTTGTATTTCGAAATATCAAACTTATTCATTTCCTTGGTGTTTGGCTAATATTACAAAAACCAGAGTTAATTATTATTATTTATGATCAGGCTTACAACTATTGATCAATTCATGGTATTCATTAACAACCTTTTCAGGTTCTCCAATATCAATACATTTACCTTTTTCAAGGAGCATTACTCTATCACTATATTTTAGAACATTATCCAAATTATGGCTTACATGAATAATTGTTCTCCCCTCAATAAATCTTTGTGTAAATATTTCTTCTGATTTTTTTCTAAATATTTCATCTCCTACACCACCAAAAAACTCATCTAAAAGTAATATTTGAGATTCAGAATGAATAGCTATTGAAAATGAAAGACGGCTAACCATCCCGCTTGAATAGTACTTGATCTTTGTATCAACAAAATCATGTAATTCAGCAAAGTTTATTATTTCTCCAAACTTCCGACCGATCTGCTTAAAAGTAAGCCCTAATAAAGAGGCATTTAAATAAATGTTTTGCCGGGCCGTCAATTCGAGATTAAAACCAATGCCTAATGATAGCTTAATATGTGAACCATTTATATACACAAATCCACCTTTATCAGGAAGAATGGCCTCATTAATAATTTTTAACAAAGTTGATTTCCCGCTCCCATTACGGCCAATAATACTAAAAAACTCACCTTTAAATATCTTCAGGTTTATATTTTCTAATGCTTGTATTTTCCTTTTCTGTTGAAATTCTAACAAACTCCATATACGCTCCCTGATGGTAAACTTATCATGTATCCTGTATACTTTACTGACATTAACAAGCTTAATTGCAATCTCTTTTTCTTTCATACTACAAAACTTCTACTGCTTTGGTTGATAATTTCCTGAACACAATTACTGATAACACAAGTAGGATGAGCGAGAACAACATATCGTAGAAAAAAATACTGTAATCAGGAGAACGATTATATAACAGTACTTCCCTCACATTAATAATAATTCCGGAAACCGGATTTATATATATAATGAACTTAAAATTATCTAATAAAATTTCTTTACTGTAAAATATTGGACAGGTCCAGAATATGACTAATAATATCATATCCCAGATATGACTAATATCCCTGATATATATGTATAATGCGGAAAGTAATAAATTAATGCCTAATAATAAAACAATTAAATTTATTATTAATAGAGGGAAAAAAAGTATATTCCAGGAATAAGTTACCGGAAACAGAAAGCTAATTAAGAGGTAAATCGAAAAATTAAAAATTAAACTGTATAAATTACTTAAAATTGAAGCGAAAAATATATTAATTGAATTAAACCTAATATTTTCAATTAAATACAATTTTGTTTTTAAAATTAACATACCTTTAATGGTAGCTTCATTAAAGAAAAAAATTACCAAAAAGCCGGAAAATACATATAAAATAAAGTTAGGTATTTTAACCTGAAAAATGAAATTAAAAACAACATAGTAAATTGAGATATTAAATAATGGATTAATTAATGCCCATGCAATTCCTAATTTAGTACCATAATACCTTTCACTAAAATCTGTTTTAGCAATGATCCAGATTCTTTCGAGCTGATTGTTTTCAGGTATGGCACCAGTGATTTTTTCGTAAAATCTTTTAATCATTTCAATATAATTTACTAAAATAGTTTTACCTGGGCAATTAATATAATCAATTTAATTGATTTTCCCCGATCCTTTAAGATAACTTTTATAAAAATAAATATCTGTCGGTTTATAAGCTAAAATTATGCAAAGATAATTATCTTTTTATTATCATCCTTATTATTCATCAAAAACAGCAAAGCATCAGCCGGATCATCAACAAAAAGAATTTTTTTTTTGTTTTCCTGATCCACAGATTATAACTTCCTGTTGATTATTTATTTTGGCTTAGTGAAACTTGCGGATCAGCGCCGGAAGAACATGGGAGGTTTCTAAATTAAAATTGTCGTTGATACCATATAAATTTGTAGGCATTGCGGATATAAAATTACATCCATATTGTCTTCTGTAAAACTTACATAATT
>CAZREZ010000394.1:0-3141 GCA_964599115.1 uncultured Bacteroidales bacterium | reverse complement strand
CCTTGGATTTGATGCAAGTGATCATAAAAATCTTGTATTAAAAATAAAGGGGCAAAAAGGAGGTGAACTGCCAAATATTTATTTGGCTGATGGTGCAACTCGCCGTTGTATAAGGGCAAAAGAATTGCCAGTGATCTCCACTTCCTGGCAAGAGATAAGATTACCCTTACAGAAATATGTTGATCAAGGGATTGATCTTACCCACCTTGAAACATTGCAAATTACTTTTGAGTGGGAAGAGATGAGTGGTACTATTTATATTGATGAAATTTATTTTGAAGATTAACAAAAAGGTGAAAACGATTGAAAGATGAACTAATCCATACAGAAAAAAGAGAGGTTTCAGATTTATGGCCTTCAATCCTTGCTGATGTTAAGCATATACAGGTGGATAAAAGCAAAATATCATTGAATAAACGGGTTGTTGACAGATTGAACATCAAAAAGAAATCGCCCTTTATGATAAGCCTTTTCGTTCTATTATGGATTACTTCACTTGTGATCTATGGGCCGGGACTATTCAAGATATTAGCATTTGGTGACAATACGATGCAAATCATACTCTTATTAACATTTGCCATAATGCTTACAATCTTTTGGATGCTTACTGCTTATTTTATTGCAGTAGTCGTATTTTCATATTTTTCAAAATCGGTTTCTATTCCTGAAAGTATTTCACAAAATGGTCATAACAGAATTGCAATATTATATCCAACCTGCAATGATTTTAAGGAAGAAGCGGCTCTTTCATGTCTAAACCATAGTTATCCGAATTTTCGTTTGTTTTTGTTGGACGATAGTTATAAGCAGGAATATCAGGAAAAGGTTGATTTATTTCATAAAAGATTTCCAGATAAAACGAAGATTATTCGACGTTCGGACCGTAAAAATTATAAAGCGGGAAATCTAAATAATGCACTTTCTACAGCAATTGTGGATTATCCATTTTTTGCCGTGGTAGATGCAGACGAAGAATTGCCTCCAGATTTCTTGCAACGGACAATAAAATATATGGATGATCCTGATATTGGATTTATTCAGGCAAACCATTCACCGAATCCAAATCAGAGTTCCAGATTTGCAAGAGATATATCTCCTACTATATTGCCATTTTGGGATGTTCATTGTAAAACCCGGAACAAATTTGGATTTGTCGCATTTGTTGGCCATGGAGCTTTGATCCGTCGAAGTGCATGGG
Source organism: uncultured Bacteroidales bacterium (assembly GCA_964599115.1). Lineage (GTDB taxonomy): Bacteria > Bacteroidota > Bacteroidia > Bacteroidales > JADFUO01 > JADFUO01. The sequence continues at coordinate 1,943 of CAZREZ010000394.1, read as the reverse complement.
AATTGGTTAAGGGTTTTCCAGAATTGATTACCGAGGATCTGGCCTTCTCAATTGAATTGAGAAAAAAAGGTTTATATGGTATTTATCTTGATGACTTGATGTGTTATGAGGATTTTCCTGAAAATTATGTTGCTTTTAAAAAACAACAGGAAAGATATATCATTGGTACTACTCAAGTTATCCTGAAAAACATAAAATCGGTTATTCGGTCTAAAAAAATCAGTTGGATTGAAAAGATCGACTTTTTTATGTGGTGCACTCCCTTATATATATCTCCACTGGTTTTGCTTTTTTTATTACTGAATAGCATAGGTCTTACTATTGTTTTTGGAAATTGGGATATTGCTACTATTTCCATTTTTGGAAATGAATTTTCCCTGAACCTGGTAAGAATTTTCAAATCTCCCTATGAATTGCTCTATTCTCAGGATTTTCAGATATTTTCTGTTTTTTGTGCTTTTTCTCCGGCTTTTGCAAGTATTGCACTTGGATTCAAGCGAAAACTTAACGCACCAAAACTTATATTTTTATGTACAGTCCCATATCTTTCATTAATTGTTGTTACATGGCGCGGTATTTTGGGATATTTGTTTAAAGGAAGAGTAATATTTCCCCCAACGGGTGAGCAGGTAGTCATATATAGAAAAGACAAATCTACTTCTCAGCAAAGAATGAAAAATAAATCCAATTCTTGGCGGTCACCAATAATTTGGGAAATTAGTTTAGGGGTGGTTCTTGCTTTGATGTCTTTAATGTCACTTAACTTTGGATTATTTGCTGTAAGTAGTTGTCTTATAGTAGGAGTGGGAATAGAAAAATTTGGTTGGGAAAATAAACTTATACGTATCTCTACAGTGGGATGCTTTATCGTTATACTTTTCCAAATGATATTTAATGTTGTTTTATTTAATCAATCACCAGGTTTGGCACCTCTGGTGTTTTCCATACACTTTTAAAATTTATAAAAACCATGTAAAATTATTTATTATGGAAGCAAATAGGGTAAATAAAAAAATAGTAAAAAAAATATTATTCTTTTTATCACTTTTTCTGATCTTTAGTTCAAAATATGCTATTTCTGACAGTCATGCCTGGCTGATTGTAGATCTACCAAATACACATCCAGTTCTAGATTCACTTTTTCAAACTGATATAAAAATTTCTTCATGGAATGGTACACCTGGAGCAGTTGATTTTAAGATTACTTACGATACATTAGTTCTCCAGATTGTTAATTTTGAATTTGATACCAATTCTCCATTTTTAAACAATTGTTATATTGATTCTGCTGGTTATCCAGATAGTTTACACATTTGCGCTTACCAATTGGATTATCATCAAGATTGGGATTCACTGTTTACAATTGGAACAATCACATGGAATGTTTTAGATGTCTCTGATTCCACAACAAATATAATTATTAGTGTGGCTGATTTAGTAGATTATGAGTGGAACCCTGTAGAGGTTTATGCTTTTGGTCTGCATATTAATTTTTTTATACCCTTTACGAGATCTCTTCAGAATATAACTGTTTATAGTGGTCAAGATACTTGTTATGATGCAACCCAAACAATCATTGTTGCTGGGAATGGCAACTCATTCATTGTACAAAATGGTGGTTCTTGCACTCTGATCGCAGGCAAAAAAATCGAATTTCTTCCTGGAGCAAAAGTTTATCCTGGTGGATATCTAAATGCATATATCGCAACTACTGGACAGTACTGTTATTTAACCGAAAACATAATTGTTGGAAACATTCAAATAGAATATGATCAGTATGAATTCATTTTATATAATCATTCTGGAGAACGGTTTTTCAAAATCTATCCTAATCCAACAAAAGAAAAATTCACACTGGAATTCATCTCGGACGAGGAGTATTTAAATGCAAAAATCAGGCTTTACAACATGTATGGAGGATTATTATTTCAACAAGAGATTTC
>CAZREZ010000393.1:0-3141 GCA_964599115.1 uncultured Bacteroidales bacterium | reverse complement strand
AATTTCAAATACTTTATTTTTCAGGATAACTTGTAGTTCGTCATTAGCTGAACTTAAAGGAAATCTTTCGGTAAAAACCGGTAATGAGCCGGTTTGATCATTGTAAATTGCATTATCAAAATACAGGATGTTCAATATTTGATTTTCTGCGATTTTTACTTTTTGAATACCTTCCCACTTAATAACTCTTTTATTATCGCCGGTGTTTGCAAATGCTATTACCGGTAAAATAATAAATATCAGTATGATGTTTTTAATTTTCATTATTTTTTCATTATTTTATGAAGTAATGTTCTAAATATATAATATTAGACACAACATCACAAAATTTGGTTGCATATTATTTCATTAGAACCAATTTTGAACGTTTCTCTTTAAAAGAACCGTCAGGATTTTTCGCTAACAACCTGTAAATATACATGCCTTTTTTAACATTGCTGCCATTATCATTAGTGCCGTACCATTTTATCGGATCCGACCTGAATCCGTTTGTGTAAACAAATGTATTTATAGTTTTAACAAGTTGTCCGCTCAAAGCAAATATTTGTATCTGCACTTCAAGGTTTGTGTTAGCCTGATTGTGTTCAAAAACAAATGAAGTGCCTGTACCAGAAACAAATGGGTTTGGATAATTATATAAATGTTCAATTGCCATTTCTGACGATACAGTAACAAAAAATTCAATATAGGCAGTTGAAGAGTTATTAAAGACATCCCAGACTTTTAGGCTTAGATTATGCAAACCTTCGCTTAAGTTTGAAAAAGGATACCTGATAATACCGCTTGTATAGCTGTTAATATCGGCTTCATAATAATCGTTTAAAACGTATAAGTTTTCAGTATTATCATCAAGTATGGCAACAATATCATGACCTATTCCATTACCAACGGTATTGATGCCGCTATCATCGCTAACAAGTGCCAGCAAATCAGGGTTTTCATTTGTAATGCCGCCAAATACAAAGTTTTCATCATTCATATAAAGGTCAATAACAGGCCCAGTATAATCAGGTATTACATTATTATCATAACCTCCTACAATAATATTTTCATAATAACCGCTTGCATCTGAGTTATTATCCTTTGCATAATAACTGATTTTTCCGAAACCATAATTATATCCGATATCTTTCGGTACAACGAAGGTAAAAGAAAAGTCGCCGTTTGTGATTTGGGCTTTACCTTTATAAAGAATATTGTTTTGAATGTAGAAGGTCTTAGGTATACTTCCCTGATCATGCCCAAAGGTTGTAATTTTTGATGGTTTATCAAATACTGTAGGGGTAATGATACCATCGTAATTTGTAAGCTTTTCACCATCATCTGAAAACATTGAACCGCTTATTGTTACTTTTGATAAAGCTTTAATGGTGTCAGGAACTATATTTATTTCCTGACCGTTAATTGATACAGTTGCAATACTATCTTCGGGATAAGCCATACGCATTGCAGGATTGCCAAATAAAATATATTTTCTTTCATTAATTTCAGAGCCGGCTTCTATTTTTGAAAGCATAATAATATCTCCCATTCTGAGATATTCACCATTAATTTTTTTTAAACCAATAGTATAAAAGCATTTGTTAAGCTTAAGATTTGTGCCTGCGTAAGTAGCCCTTGAAGTTGTAAGCATTAAGACACTTCCTCCATCAGGATTCAAGAAAATATATTCGCCGGCAGAAGTTCTTTCAGGGTCGTCATAACGGCTAAACTCACATGTTGCGGTTACAAAAACAGGTAATTTATTATAATTTTTCCAGCTATATATATCTGAAAGTTCGAGTATTCGTTCATGAGACCAACCAACTTCGCCTCCATGACCGGTATAATTAATTACCAATGCTCCTTTTTCAACTCTCCTGTTAATTGCTTCTTTAACTTGAGGGTATCGTTGTCCGCCCGGTGTTGAAATTTGAGGATAAGCATCAAGGTAAATTTTATCAACATTAATATTTTTGAAATTTGTATTAATAATAGCAGCCATCTCTTCAGCCTGATCTAAATGAAGATTACCGTCTTCGTCGTCGGCTATGTAACAAATCACATTTCGCCAGTCGCCCATTACAGATTCTGTATTAATCATATAATTTAAGGTTTTGTCAACAGATGCTTTAGCTTGTTCTGTTGTAAAAACAGGAAATCTGCCAATACCTATATCAAGATCACCATTTGCAGACATTCCTTCATTATCATCCAATAATCCAAAATAATCATCTGTTGCATAAGAAGTAGTAAGGTTTAAAGATTCAACAGATTCCCATGTAGGAACAAAATTTGTGTTATCCGGCAAAATATTTTTATAATCAAATGAAGCATCACCGAATAAAAGCAAATATTTTGGTTCTTCACCAGGGTTTGCTTTGTCATATAACATTTTCATAAAATTCCTGATAGCAGAGATATCCTGAGCACCTGAAGAAAATTCATTATAAATTTCCTGAGGTTTCACCACAAATACGCTTAAATTATCATAATTTATATGGTGGTCAGCCAAACGGTATGCCTGATCAATAAAACCGGGGTGACTGACAATTATCATATCAATATTATTTAAAGCATGCAAGTTCTGATTTGGAACCTTTTCAACAAATTCAGGCGAAAGATATGAAGTTCCGTTATGTGCTGTAAATTCCAGCAATGAATCGGTAGGAAGAGTAAATAATAAATCATTTCCTGATAAAGTTGCATCAACACACATTATATTAAGCGGGTCGGTAACATTCCAAATGTTAACCGAATTATCAGCATTAGATAAAGTAAATTTTGAAATATTTCCAATACCTGTTGAGTTTGCATTTCTGAATGACATCTGGCTGCCGCTGAATTCCAGTTGCCTGCTTACATTAATCTCAAAGTAATTAAGCCACCCAATTGAATTTGAAGCTGTTTTTCTGTAATCAAGTTTTATATTAACATTATCATTATTAACAGGGAAATTAAAAACCTTTTCTACGGATTTTGCATAAGATGAACTGGAACCATGATATATTTTTGGAACAGAAAATTCATTAATAGATTGATTGTTTGCATAAATCTTAAAATAACTTGTGTTATCCGATCTGGCAGCAACAACAATTCTAAGATTTATATTTTTACTTTTATCTAAATTTGGAAAGTTAAACGGAAACTCATAAGAGGTTA
>CAZREZ010000392.1:0-3144 GCA_964599115.1 uncultured Bacteroidales bacterium | reverse complement strand
TTTAGAATTGAAGTTAAAGGGTTAGAAAATTTACCCAAAAAACCATATATTATCCAGTTGTTTGTAACCATTCACAACGGTATTAACATTTACATAAATAAACAAAAAAAAGTAATTAACAACAGAGTGTTTAAATATTTTTTAAGTAAGTAAAATATGATGACCACCTCACGAACCTTATTAACCTTATTTTAGTTATAATGAAATATATTTTTATTCCCCAGCACATCAAAATATTATTTAGCCAAAATCAGCACTTACTTTTAATAAAATCAAACAATAGTCTCACTCCTGTTCCACTTCCTCCAATTCCCCTGTAACTGTCTTTTTTTTCTAAAAATGCCGGGCCTGCAATATCAAGATGAATATATGGGTATTTTGTAAAGTGCTCAAGAAATTTTCCTGCAGTAATTGCCCCACCTGTTTTACCGCCAAGATTTTTTATATCAGCAATTTCTGATTTTATCTCTTCGGTATATTCTTCCCATAAAGGAAATTCAACAACACGTTCATAAACATTTTTACCGCTTTTTTGCAATTCTTTAAATTCCTTTTCAGATTTTGTTTCCATCCCTACAATTCCGTATTTTCCAATTGCCCTTTGGGCTGATCCGGTTAAAGTGGATAAATCAATAACAAGTTCAGGATTATATTTTTTAGCATAACTAAGTGCATCTGCTAAAAGCAATCTGCCTTCGGCATCAGTATTGATAACTTCTACAGAGGTTCCGTCAAACATTGTAATAATATCACCGGTAACATAAGCATTTCCAGCAAGACGGTTATCGGTTGCAGGTATCAAACCTATAACATGAACAGGAAGTTTAGCCATTGAAATTGCATAAATTGCAGAAGCAACAGCAGCAGCACCTGCCATGTCGCTTTTCATATTTTCCATAAAATTGCCTGTCTTGATATTTAAGCCGCCGGTGTCGTAAACAACCCCTTTTCCAACAAAAACATAAGGTTTTGTATTTACCGGCGAATCGGGCTTCCATTCAATAATTGTAAATGTGGGCGGGTCAATACTACCTTTGTTAACTGCAAGCAAACCTCCCATTTTTAAAACTTCAATTTTTTTCTTGTTTAAGACCTCAACTTTTGCACCTGTTTCCCTGCCCATTTTTTCAATTTCTTCTGACAGGGTTACAGCATTTAAAAATGAAACCGGTTCGTTAACAAGGTTACGGCAAATATCGGTTGCTTCAACAATGATATTTAACTGATCAATTTCAGCTTTTTTAACTGCCTTTGAAAAAATATTTATTGATTTCAGCGAATTTTCTTTTTTATCTTTTTTATATTTTAGAAACCGGTAATTACTTAGAGCCATTCCTTCTGCGAAAGCTAAGGTTTCATCTGCCTTTCCTTCAATATCATTAATAAATATTTTGCTTATTTTATTAGTATTTATTTCAGCTAATATTTTATCTCCGGCTTTTCTGCATAATTCAAGCTTCTTGTATTTAATCTTTTCATTTTTGATAAACCCGATAAAAATCCAGTTAGTGATGTGATTAAAAGATATCAGCTCTTTTTTGTTTTTAGTATGTTGTTGCCTGGCATAATTTATCTCAGTTTCAGATAAAATATCTGTATCCAGATTTTTTAAATCGGATAATAAAAAGACAATATTTTCAGTATTAGCAACCTTGTTAACTTTAATTATTTTTGTATTCATAAAACTTATTAATTTTGTTAATAATTTTATTTGTGGAACCTGTTTTTTCAAGAATATAATTTTTACAGATTTCCGAACATTCCAAATAATAGCTTTGGTTTTTCAATAATTTGATGGTTATCTTTTTTAAATCACTAATGCTTGAAATACTGAATGCTCCGCCTAGTTCAACCAAATCCCTTGCTTCCTGAAACTTGTGATATTTTGGTCCGAAAATTACCGGTTTCCCAAAAGTTACCGGCTCCTGGATATTATGAATATCAACTCCGAAACCACCACCAATATATGCTATGGTTGCATATTGATAAAGATGAGCTAGAATCCCGACAGAATCAATTATTAAGATATCCGCTTTATTAATATTTTTAATAGTAGCTTCTGAATATCTTAAAACTTTGGTATTTATATTTTTTACAAGAGAGTCAATCCTCTCTTTATGAGTTTCGTGGGGAGCGATAATAAACTTCAGATCATGGAAATTGCTTTTTATTAAGTCAAGGATCAGTTCCTCATCAGAAGGCCATGTACTTCCTGCAAGGAAAATTTCGGAATTTTGTTTGAATTGTTCAATTAAGGGGAAAGGTTTTTTTTGTTGTGCAAGGGCAAACACCCTGTCAAAACGGGTATCACCGCTAACCAAAACATTTTTTATTCCAATTGAATTAAGCAAATTTTCGGATTCATTATTTTGAACAAAAAAATAAGAAATTTTATTAAGATTTTTTCTGAACCAAACACCATACCATTTAAAGAAGTGTTGTTCCTTCCTGAAAATTGCTGAAATAAAAAAGATTGGAATATCAGCTTTTGATAGAGCATCAATATAATTATACCAAAAATCATATTTGATAAAAAAAGCAAGTTTTGGCTTAATGATTTTTATGAATTTTTTGGCATTTTTTCTTGTATCAACCGGCAGGTAAAAAATATAATCGGCACTTGTATAGTTTTTTCTTATTTCAAATCCTGAAGGCGAGAAAAAAGTAAGTAAAATTTTATGTTTTGGAAATTTATCACGAAAAGATTCAATTACTGGTCTGCCTTGTTCAAATTCGCCAAGTGAAGCACTATGAAACCATATGATGTTCTGCTCTTTTCCAATTGCTGTTTTTATATTGTTGAATAAATTTTTTCTTCCGGCAATCCATTGCCTTGCTTTTTTATTAAATAAAGAAGCAATTAAAATAAGGAAATAATATCCATAGATTGCAAGATTATAAAGAAAAGCCATTACATCATTTGATTTAGTGGTAATAATATTTTTGGGAAGTGCGACCATAGATTGGAATTATCCAACCCACTTTGATACCCGACAGGAGATCAAAATGTTTTGAATCATCTTTTTTTCTCTCATCAAAATTAAAATCCCTTCGGTTTTTAGTGAATCCCTGTATGAATTCAAATCCGGCAAAAAAACTGATAAGTCTATTGATATTGTGGGCAAGTCAAAGCTCAAGAAAGAA
>CAZREZ010000391.1:1305-3164 GCA_964599115.1 uncultured Bacteroidales bacterium | reverse complement strand
AATTAAATGCTTTGGAACCATACATTAGTAAAAAAACTCTTGAGTTTCATTATGGCAAACACCACCAGGCATATGTTAACAATTTAAATAAACTAACTAAAGGAACAAAGTTTGAAAATAAAACTTTAGAAGATATAATAAAAGAAGCACAAGGAGGAATTTATAATAATGGAGCACAAGTTTGGAATCATACGTTTTATTTTGAATGTTTTTCTTCTGAAGGAGGAGGAGAGCCTACCGGTGAACTAATAGAAGCAATAAATAAAAGTTTTGGCTCATTTTCTGAATTTAAAGAAAAGTTTACAAATGCTGCTGCAACCTTATTTGGTTCAGGTTGGGCATGGTTAGTTAAGGATAATAAAGGTAAACTGAAAATTATTCAGGAAAGTAACGCAGGTAATCCAATAAGAAACGGATTAAAACCCATATTGACATGTGATGTTTGGGAGCATGCATATTATTTGGATTATCAAAATAAAAGACCGGATTATATTGATGCTTTTTGGAACCTTATTAATTGGGATATTATTGGTAAACGATATATTGAATAATAAATAGTAATATAAAGTTTTAAAATTAGTAATTAACATAATTTTAAAAGCTAAATCAGTAAGAATTTCCAGTGAACCTTTAGGTTGCCAGGTAATATTTCCTGATACGGAATCTCAATTTGATAAAAATGATGAAAAATATATTTTGTTTCAATTGTAAATGAAATGCCTATAATTAATTATATTTGTTGAAAATAAATATAGCTAATATTTATTTCTTATGTAAACGAGTTGTGTGTAATTTATGAAAGACTTGAAAGCCATAAAAGCAATTCCGAAAACAGGAAAAGATAGACTCACCTTTCAAGGGCGTAAATTAGAATATAATTTGCTTGACTTTTGGCGTTGGAGTGTTTCTGATATTCTAAGCAATGCTACAAGAGGAAGATTTGCTGAATTTATAGTCGGAACATCTATTGGACTTAATCCTGAAAACATTCGAGACGAATGGGGGGCATACGATTTGACCTCGGAAGATGGAATTAAAATTGAAATTAAATCCGCTGCTTACATTCAGAGTTGGAATCAAAAAAAATACTCTTTGGTTTCATTTTCAATAAGACCATCAAAGTATTGGGATGCTGAAACAAATATACAACAAGGATATCCAAAAAGACACGCTGACATATATGTTTTCTGCCTATTAAAACATAAGGATAAATCAACAGTTGACCCTTTGAAAATGGAACAATGGGAGTTTTATGTTCTGCCTACTTTTATGTTGTTCAACTACGAAAGAAGTCAAAGTTCAATAACTTTGACTTCTTTAAGAAAATTGACTGAACCAAAAGAATATATAGACTTAAATAGAGAGATTGGAATAGCATTTAAAAAACAGAAAAACTACACACAAAATGCTATATAAGGTCTTTTTGGCCTACAACGATCAATAGACCATGCAGAAAACAAAATTGATGAGTTGATTTATGAGATTTATGGGTTGAGTGAGGAGGAGATTGGGATAGTTGAAAATGGGTGAAGATTTGAAAAATATGATTAAATTTGTTGAAAATAAATAAGGGGAATGTTTATTTTTTATGTAAATGAGTTATATACTATGCCAAAGAAATTTTACTTTAATATGAAACGAGCATGTTTTTACAATTGAACAAACTTGCATGAAAATAAGTATGTGCAAGCTACCTGTTTACCAAACAGATAGGGATCCGACCATAAAAAAACAAATTATTTACAGATGAAAAAACAGAATCCTATTTTTAAATAAAATGAAAAGAACAATATTAGTTTTTACCTGCCTAAGCTTATTTTTTATAAACACAATAAAATCGCAGTGGATTGAAGTTGCAA
>CAZREZ010000391.1:0-1295 GCA_964599115.1 uncultured Bacteroidales bacterium | reverse complement strand
TTTAAGTATTCGGGATGTGTGTTTTATTAATAGTGATAAAGGTTTCATTACCGGTGGAACATTAAATGATCCTGTTGTGTTAAAAACACACGACGGAGGTATTACATGGGACACTATTGGTGAGCAAATTAATGGTTATATTTTCTCAATAAATTTCATTAATGACACGACAGGATTTATCACAAGTTCCAAAAATTTAGATTCATGGATATATAGAACAACGGATCAGGGAAATACCTGGGAAATTGTAAGTGACCTTACACTATCCTCACATACTGTGTCATTCCCAACAGACAGTATTGGATATGCCATACAGACCTTAACAGAATATGCATTAATTACGAAAACGATCGATAGAGGTAGTACCTGGGAAGTAATAAGCACTTTTAATACCGAATGGGGTGGTTTGGGAGTTACTGATTTTCAATTCTTAACAGAAGATACAGGTTATATGGCTTATGAATCTGGTGTGGTTTATAGGACCAATGATGGAGGACTTAGTTTTGAACAAGTATATTTAGATTTTCAGTATGATTTAAAATCAATGTTTTTCTTGAATATTGATACAGGATATATAGTTGGAAAAGAAAAGGATTGTCCAATCCTAACAGATACTTGTGGTGTCGTTTTAAAAACTTCAAATGGTGGCGTTGACTGGGTCATAAGTTCTGTTCTAGGTAGATGTTATGATGTTTTTTTTATTAATCCCGATACAGGTTTTATTGCTTCAGGTTACTATTTCCTCCAAACAAATAACTCAGGTGAAAATTGGCAAATAAGTGATGGGAATTTTTGGTATTATATTATGTACTCGATTCATTTTCCAAACTCATTAGTTGGATATGCTGTTGGGAATACAAGTGGTTATTCAGGTATTTACAAACTTGATCTCTATGTTGGCTTAAATTCTGTTATATCAGAAAATGAAAAGATTAGTATTTTCCCAAATCCAGCAAATAATTACTTAACTATTTCCTCACAGGATAAAGTTACTTTAGATAAGATCGTAATTTATAATCAAACCGGTCAAATAGTGATGCAAATAATACCAATAAATGATGTAATTAACGTATCAATGCTTAGGCAAGGAATTTATATCATAGAAGCTGAATCCTCTCATTGGATAACTAGAAATAAATTAATAAGAAAAAAGTAGAAAAAGGTAGTACAATACATAACAGCATTAAAACTCTTTCTACATGTGATCGTTACCCTTCAATATTAATAAATAATTTTAAAAGCTAAATCAGTAAGAATTTCCGATGAAGCTTTAGGTTGTCAGATAATATTTTCTG
>CAZREZ010000390.1:0-3165 GCA_964599115.1 uncultured Bacteroidales bacterium | reverse complement strand
AGCAGCCTTGAATTTTTGTTACTTTTTTTTCAAGAAAAAAGTAAGATGAAAAAAGGGGAACACATCGTGAGATGACAATACACCATCATCACTCTTTAATATTTTTTTGAAATATATAACTGTGGAAACTTATTATTCAAAGGATTGTGAATACATCAATACAAAAACGCATCGCTAAATTCTCATCTCTTCTTTTTGTGGTTCCGAAAAATGTATTATCTTTACACTATTAAGAACCATAAATGTATCATAGAAAACATTAAATGGAACGTAAAATAGAAAATAGTTTAATTGCCTGGAAAAACAAAAGTTATCGAAAACCGCTTTTGTTGCAGGGTGCAAGACAGGTTGGTAAGACATATTCCCTGTTGAATTTTGGAAAGCAGCATTATAAAAATGTTGTATACCTTAATTTTGAAAGTAATAATGAACTTCAAAGAATATTTGACCGGGATTTGTCCCCTGAAAGAATAATTAACGAAATTTCTGTATTTTCCACCGAATCCATATTGGAAGGGGATAGTCTTATCATATTTGATGAAATTCAGTCGTGTGAAAAAGCTTTAACATCTTTAAAATATTTTTCGGAAGAAAAACCGGAGTATAATATTGCAGCTGCAGGTAGTTTGCTTGGAATTGCAATTAATCGCGAAACATATTCTTTTCCGGTAGGAAAGGTGGAATTCATGACGATGTTTCCTCTGGATTTTGAAGAATATCTGTGGGCATTAGGTCAAAAACGTGCAGTTTCAATAATTCGTGATTCGTTTGAAAATGATAAGGAATGTTCCCTTCACAGAACCTTCCTGGATTATTATAAAAAATATTTATTTTCGGGAGGTATGCCACAGGTTGTGAATGAATATACCGAAACAGCAGATGTAAACTTTATGTTAGCTATACAAAAGAATATAAACGATTCTTACATTGCTGATATGGCTAAATATGCAAGTCCGGTCGAAACTGTAAAAATTATGGCTGTCTATAATAGCATTCCTGCTCAACTTGCAAAAGAAAACAGGAAATTTCAATATAAAACAATTAAGTCGGGTGCCAGGGCTAATCTATATGAAACATCGCTTGATTGGTTAAAGGCATCGGGTATTATACTCAAATGTACTAAGATAGAGAAAGGTGATTTTCCTTTGAAATCCTGGGAAGATCAATCCTCATTTAAGATCTATCTCGGAGACACAGGATTGTTATGCTCAAAATATGGAATTTCGTATACCGCAATATTGAGTGAAATACGAGGATTTGAACATGTAAAAGGTGCGCTCACGGAAAACTATGTTGCAATAAACCTGGTATCAAACGGATATATACCATATTATTGGGAATCTCAGGGGAAAGCAGAAGTAGATTTTGTCATTCAGGAAAATACAGGAAATATAATTCCAATTGAGGTAAAATCGTCTGAAAATGTTAGATCTAAAAGCTTGAATCAATATATTACAAAATATAATCCACCTTATTCATTAAGAATATCTACCAGAAATTTTGGATTTGAAAATAATATAAAGTCAGTGCCTTTGTATGCTGTTTTTTGTGTAAGAGATAATTTATGATCATCGCGTATGAAGTAGCATATCATTACGATGATTTAACTTATTGCAAAGGAAACTACTCAAAAGATATTGAACGATTTGAAAAAAACTTAAACATGCTCAGAAAAATTGCCCCTGAAAAAACGATTTGCATGTACGGTTCCCCACTTTCAAGATATGATGACATTTCATCCACAGCGTTGGCATGATAAGCCATGGCCATGGGTTAAGGAGTTGGTTTGGCAGAATGTGAAGAATCAAGTGAAACGGTTTTTGATAAGGTGAGGTGTGACAAAATTCCAAATCTCAATATTCAAACATAAAAACTCTGCGAAGAACTTATTTGGCCTCTGAATATTTTTGTAGAAAAATTTCAGCAGCCTTAAATTTTTGTTACTTTTTTTTCAAGAAAAAAGTAAGATAAAAAAAGTTAAAATGATTGTTATTCTCTTTTATGTTTTGGTCTCAAACTCAAAAGGTTACTAACCTTTATAAGGTTAGTAACCTTAGTTGTCAAACGCCGGTATAAGCATACGCAAAAAATATTATTTATTGACAATTAGAAATATATTACTTACTTTTGTCTTAAATTATCAGGATATTTAAAAGTCATACTTTAGTATATCATGTATATTCGAAAGCAAATATTTGAAGGTTCGGCAAACGAAAGCCTGTTTTTATGGGGAGCCAGACAAACAGGAAAAAGTACATTGTTAAAATTGCTCTTCCCCGATTCTCTTTGGTTTGACCTCTTGCTCTCTGATGTTTTTGAGCGTCTGCAAAGAAATCCGTCACTACTCAGGGAAATAACCTCAGCAGCTGATCCTTCAAAGCCGGTTGTAATAGATGAGATTCAGCGAATTCCCACATTGCTTAACGAGGTACACTGGCTTATAGAAAACAGGAATATACGGTTTATCCTGAGTGGTTCGAGCCCCCGTAAAATATTGAGGTCGGGTGCTAACCTTCTTGGCGGGCGCGCACTCCGTTACGAATTGTACCCGTTAATTAGCATGGAAATCCCTAATTTTAATTTAATGAGGGCGTTAAACAATGGATTATTGCCACGGCACTATTTATCAGCAAACCCGAAAAAACTGATTTCGGCTTATATCGGTAGCTATTTACGTGATGAGATAATGGCTGAAGCTAAAATCAGGAATATAGTTTCATTTTCACGTTTCCTTGAAATGGCTGCTTTTTCAAATGGGGAAATAGTTAATTACACCAATATTGCCACAGAATGTGGTGTTAGTGCACCGACAGTCAAAGAGTATTTTCAAATATTGGAAGACACCTTAACCGGCCGTTTTCTGCCTTCATTTCAAAAAAAACCTAAACGAAGAGTAATATTAGCACCGAAATTTTACTACTTTGATGTAGGTATTGCCAATTATCTGTTAAAGAGGAACAAAATAGAACGAGGTAGCGAAATATTTGGAAAAGCATTTGAACATTTCATTTATCAGGAAATTTTCGCACACAATAGTTATTCGGGACTGAACTACCCTATCAGTTATTGGCGTACTGCATCGCAAATAGAAATTGATTTTGTATTGGGCGACCATGAGGCAGCGATCGAAGTAAAATCAACAGAGATGGCAAACCTCCGGCATTT
>CAZREZ010000389.1:0-3165 GCA_964599115.1 uncultured Bacteroidales bacterium | reverse complement strand
TAAATTTAAGCCCTTATGCTTATGTAGCAAATAATCCTTTTAGGTTTATTGACCACTTAGGTCTTTCTTATGATGATCCATTTGATGGAGGTGGAGGCAGTGGTGGCTTGGGTAATATTATTGATAATTTGTTTAATTCTCCTTATGGCGGTACATGGACGACTTCAGGAGGATATTCTTATTTTGGCTCTAACGAAGAAGCATTGGAAGCTGGCATTGGATACAATAATTATCACAATTCTTGGCAGTATACAGAACATGGTAGTAATGCAGCAACAAGGGCTGCATTTACTACCTCGCAAAGCCTAATGGGATATTATATGATTAAAACTACGGTAAAAATTGCTGGTAACTATCATTATTTTCAATATAATTCAAATAATGGTAAATATTATATTCCTCATACAAACACTGAAATTTATTTATTCGAATATATAGTTGCTTTATACGAGCTTGAAGTGTTATATATAATTAATGCGCAAGACGAGGGAGTAGACCCCATCTCAGCTGGAATTCTTGCCGCAAGTGCCAATATTGCAATGATAGATGAAAGGTTAGCAACTGTTGTTAAATATTTCAAATCATTGCAAGCTGAGAGTGATGCGCTTAAATTAGGATTAAATTACTCTGATGAATTATTAAAAGTAGGAAAGGTAATCAAAGGAATAAGGATAGGTTGCGGAATTGTTGGTCTTGGGGGTATTTATTATGATTATACTAAAACGTTTGGACCTAATTCTACAATGCCTGTAGGAAAATTCTGGACAAATACAGGCTTTGTTGTTGTTGGCTTCTTGGGATTTCCCGGAGCCATAGTGTCAGGTATATATTTTGGAGTAGACACTTTTGTTCCAGGTGGATGGGATACTGTGCATAAGCAACAATATGATATGTATATGAACCATGTTCAAGACGGAATTATGCAAGCTCCTTGGTTAGTTGGTAAATAACCAGCTATTTAAATTAAAAGTTATGTTAAATTATTTATATTATAGGTTATTTAAATTCTTTGAATTAACAGAGAAACATTTAACTCCTAACGGAATACGAATGCCTGAATATTTAGCAATGTTTGCAGTAATCCTTTTGGTATCTTTAAATCTGTTTGCAATTAATTCTTTTCTTTATGAGAAGTTTAGATTGCAATTATTATTTAGTTCTAAAGGTGTTGCTTTTGGATTATTGGCAGTCATTCTATTATCTGGATATTTGCTTTTTATACACAAGGGGAAGTATAAATTGATAGTTGAGAAATATAATCAAGAAAATACACGTATGAGATATATAAGTATTGCATTTACAATTATTTATATTGTATTTTCTTTTCTTCTGTTAGTATTAGCAACATCTTGAGTAAAAGTTTTATATAAAACAAAAACCTTGCATTGATGCAGGGCTTTTATATTAAACTAAATACGCTTGTCTTGTTTTAAAGTCCTTGCTTGTAGTACTTAAAATATAACAGACTAATTTTAATAGTTATGAAATTTCATATATTTACACTGCCGACGGGCAAAAACTTACAAAAATTGTGAATGACGGTACAAATCCTGAAATAAGGACAGATTATGCCGGAAGGTTTGTTTATAATAATGATGAACTTGAATATTTTCTAATGGAAGAAGGACGCATGGTAGAAGTTGAAGGAATACCCGGACAATACAGGCCCGAGTATTTCCTTTGCGATCACCTCGGTGATGTAAGGGTGGTATTTTCCGATACTGATGAAGACGGCACACCTGAAATCCTGCAGGAGAACCATTATTACCCATTCGGTCTTACCATGGGAAGTTTAAACTATGTGAATAACACCGAAAACAAGCTAAAATACAACGGCAAAGAACTTGATGATGAAAACAACCTGCGCTGGTACGATTACGGCTTCAGGCGGTATGACCCACAGCTTGGTAGATGGCATGTAATGGATGCTTTAAGTGAAAAATATATAAATTTAAGCCCTTATGCTTATGTAGCAAATAATCCTTTTAGGTTTATTGACCAGTTAGGACTTTCTATTGATGATCCATTTGGAGGAGAAGGTGGCGCGGGACCTACAGGTAATTGGTTTGGAAAAAACACATACCAGCCTTCAGTTTCTGCAGATTTGGGTGGAGTTAATTATGGTGGTGGAAGTAGTTTCTCTTATAACGTCCCTGATGTTGAAGATGTATTAGAATATAAAAGACAAGTAGTAAATAAAATTACAAAATTAACTTTTCATCAATGGTATTCGGGGGGAGGAAGAGCAAATATGACAATACCTGAGGGAGGCGAATTAGTAATCCATGAAGGTGAGTTAGGAGTTTGGGTAAAAAGTCATACTGCTACTGGTGAGACCGTATATATTAGAAAAATTGGTTATGTAGGTGGTGAATATAATCTTATTAACAAATGGGTTCCGGCAATTGATGGAGCCTCTTCAAGTGAGGTTTATATTACAGGAGAATGGCAAAAAGAGCCTTATGCAACTATAAGTTCTGTAGAGGAAGGAGACAGTAGATTTAAAATACGATTAAATCCAGGTGGAAAAATTGGGATTGGACTTATTGAGATAGATTACTATGTAACAGGAACGGTTCGTGCAGAAATTTTAGCAAAAAGATACGTTAATGGTAATTTGGTTGAGCAAAAAATTATTACCCATCAAATAGATTTAACAAAAAGAATTACTGTGGGATTTGGACTTACTTTACGACCTCTTAATTGGTATAATACAGGACGAACTATAATTGATGCACCTGATAATATAACTAATGGCATTCAATATTATAACCAATTTAAAGGAGCTCTTGAAACTATTGGTGGTAATCAAATTATTCCTAATATTGTAGCGAAAGGTGCATTTTATTATTAATTAAGAGATAGGAAAAGATTATGAAAATAATTAGAATATTCAGTTCAATATTATCGTTTATTGAGATAAACTTAATATTTGTCTTAGTATTTTCGATTAGTAATTATATAATATTTAGTGGTGAAGAAAAAACTGGTACTTTGGTTACTATTATTACAGTGGCTTTTTTTATCTTAAGCATTGTTACTTCAAGTATAATAACGAGAAAAATCTATTTGTATTTAAAGAATAAAACTTTTAGAACAAATTTTATTTTTTTTATTGCTGTATTAATTATTATTATTAGTACTATGTTATTTTTAAATCTGTAT
>CAZREZ010000388.1:0-3166 GCA_964599115.1 uncultured Bacteroidales bacterium | reverse complement strand
CATTTTTTTTGACGAAACAAATAATTCGGGTCTAAATTATCAAGTTGGGTTAATACATTTTATTTCTTTAATGAAAATTCTTCAATAACGTTATAAATCGGTCCTTCGCGTTTTAATATACTTTCAAAAAGATATATTTTATCAACTTTTATTTTTTGAATTTTTATGGTTTTGTTTTTGTCAATAATTTGCTGGAATAATTTTTTGTCATTAAGAAATCTTATTCGTGCAACTGTAAGATGAGGAACAAAATTTTGCCTGTCGGAGATATAGCCGACAGGAATTAGATTTTCATTAACTGAATTAGAAAGTTTTATTAATTGTTCGTTGTTTTTAATTCCAAACCAGATTACTTTAGGCTTATATGAACTGCCGAATATTCCAACATTTTCAAGTTCCGGATCAAAACTTTTAAAATCTTCAGTAACTTTATTAAAGACATTTATTATGGAATTAATTTTGGTTTCTTCAGTTTCCCCAAAAAATTTAAGAGTTATATGAATATTTTCGGGTTCAACCCATTTAATTTTTTCATGTTTCAAACCGGATTTTAAGCGGTAATACAATTTCAGGAAATTTTCATCGGGAAAGATTTTAATGGCTGCAAATATTCTTTTCATATAATTATGAGATCATTTTCAGTATATTGATTTCATAGTCTTTTAAAAACCTCCATTTCCCTCTTGGAGTATCTTTTTTTGTGAGTCCGGCAAAAGTCACCCTGTCCAAACGAACAACTTTGTAATTAAGACTTTCAAAAATTCTTCTTACTATTCTGTTTCTGCCGGAGTGGATTTCAATACCTATTTGTTTTTTATCAGTATCATCTTCTATGTATGCAATTTTATCAACTTTTATTAATCCGTCTTCCAATTCAATACCTGTTGCAACTGTTTTCATATCTGTTATTGTTAAGGGCTTATTCAGAACAACATGGTATATTTTTTTTATTTCGTGTTTTGGGTGTGTTAGTGTTTTAGCAAGCTTGCCGTCGTTTGTAAATAATAGCACGCCGGTTGTATTTCTGTCAAGTCTTCCGACAGGGAAAATACGTTCTTTACATGCTTTTTCTACGAGAATCATAACTGTTTTTCGTTCGTATGGATCATCGGTTGTTGTAATGTATCCTTTTGGTTTGTTTAATAAAATATAAACAGGTTTTTCTGTTGACAAAGTTTCGCCTCCATACTGAACTTTATCAGTAGGTGAGATTTTGGTTCCGAGTTCGGTTATAGTTTTTCCATTAACACTTATTGCACCCACCTGAATTAGCTTATCAGCTTCACGTCGGGAACAAATACCGGAATTTGCAATGAATTTATTTAAACGGATTAAATTATGGTTTATGTCAATATTATTTTTTATTTTACCTGTTAATCGACTTTTGCTTTTTGGTCTTCTTCCCCTAATGTCGGAGTTCCCTGTTTCATCCCTGAAATTTCTTTTTTTTGATGATTTTTCATCTTTATCATATAGCTTTTTCTGCTTTTTTTTCTTAATAAATTTCGAGAAATCACCGTGTCTTTTCCTTTTATTTTCTTTATTTTGTTCTTTCATAAAATGAATATTTGTTTACAAAATTAAGAAAATAAATAATTTCAGAGCTTTTATTATTAATTACAAAAGTGTATATTTACAAAAATTTTAAAATAATTTATTATGAGAGTATGTTATATTTCAACCTATCCTCCGACAGAATGTGGTATAGCTACATATACACAATTTTTGTCGGATGCAATAAAAGAATGTGATAAAGAAGTACTTGTTGTTAGTCAGGAAGGCGCCGAAGGGCATAATATTTTTCCAGCCTATACTCCCCTGGATAATGATATTTCAGTAAAACTTTTTCACATGGCTTCAAAACTCACACCTGATGTTATTAATATCCAACATGAATATGGTTTGTTCGGTTCGGAAAGCGGGATACAAATAGTTGATTTCATTCTAAGATGTAAAATTGCTGATATACCTGTTGTTACTACTTTGCATACGGTTTATGAGGACCTTACAAGAACTCAGAGGATTCTTCTTGAAAGTATTACCAGAAATAGCTCGGCAATAATTGTTCATGAAAATTATCAAAAAGAAACCCTTTCAAGATATTTTCCCGAAAGAAAAGATAAATTTTATGTGGTACCTCATGGTGTTAGGGATTGTAAACGGCATACTCATGCAAAAAAACTATTAGGTCTTGAAGGGAAAAAAGTTATTTTGCTTGCAGGATATTTCAGGCCTACAAAAGGCTTTCATAGAATCGTTGAAATATTTCCAAGGATAGCTGAAAAGATGGATGATGTTATATTATTAGTTGCAGGGAAAATGAGAGGGCTGGAATATTTTGAATATCAGAAATATTTCTTTGATTTGATCAACCATTCGCCTGTAATGGATAAAATAAAGGTATTAAGAGGGCAGTTTCCCCAACATACGTTTGATATTATTTTAAGTGCTGCTGATGTAATGCCTATGCCTTATGAAGTCGGTGCTCAAAGTGGAATTCTTGCCCAGGCTTCGGCTTTCCATATTCCTGTTGTTACTTCAGATTTGTTGAGCTTTAAGATTTGGAATGAAGAAGTAAAAGGAGGGCTTACAGCATATAATAATGATGATTATGTTGAGAATATCTTAAAAATTCTTTCTGACGATAAATTTGCAAAAACCTTAGAAAAGAATATCATTAAAAATACAAAAAACCGTAAATGGCACGAAATAGCAAAACAACATTTGTTGATTTACGAAAAAGTTATTAAAGTCCCTTATGGAAGAGGCAAGTATTTTTATATTCCTGAAGATCAGTAAAGAACCCAGTGTTATAAAAAACTTTTCAAATAAGCGTAAATTTTAATTTCATCTTATTAAAAAATATTTTCAAAAAAACTTGACAAATGATTTTTTTTGTTTTACTTTTGACCCTTTGGTTAAACTAATTGGATAAACCAATCTGTTAAATCATTAAGTTAAACCATTGAGTTAAATAAAATGACTGAACAAAATCAAAATACGGAAACACGGATTTTAGAAGCAGCTAAAGAGATTTTTATTAAAAAAGGTATGGATGGAAGCAGAATGCAGGAAATTGCCGATGAAGCAGGAATAAACAAATCTCTTTTACATTAGACATCTTTCCAAAATAAATTAACAACAGAATGTTAATAAAATTTTGATA
>CAZREZ010000387.1:0-3172 GCA_964599115.1 uncultured Bacteroidales bacterium | reverse complement strand
TAGTTCCCATAAATTTATTTGCATCATAAGCGCTTTTAAAATCGTTAGCTGCTTTAATAAATAATTTTTCATTAAAATTCTTTACTCCATTATTATAAAATCCTGCGGCACATGCCATAATCCTTGGTGTTATTTCAATGAGATATTCATTTTTTTTATCAAGTTCCTTTGCTTTTTTATATGCTTCATAAGCTACGTTAAAAGCATCCGGGTCAAGATCTTTGTATTTTTCATCTGTGCTGTTTGCTATTTCAAGGTAAATATTACCTTTATAAAACCATGTTTTGGCATCGTTCATTGTTTTTTCATGAACGCATGCTTCATCAATAGCTGTTTTTGCCTTATCTAACTTTCCGTAGCGTAAATAATTAAAAGCACTGGTTCGTTTAGAATTCTGGGCATAGGTAAATGAAACTGTCATTATCATTACCAAAATAATTGCAATTTTTTTCATAATTTAATTTTTTTGATAGATTAATATTCAAGGCAAAATTAATTATTTTTTTATTTATTCATTATTATCATTTTCATTATCTTCAATATACTCTGAATCAGGCGATTGCTCTATTGGTTCTATGTCTCCGTTTTCCAATATTTCAACTTTTGCTACTGCTGCAATTGCATCGCCTTCCCTGAGTTTTATAAGGCGAACTCCTTGTGTTGCCCTGCCCATCACTCTTAAATCGGAAACAGGCAAACGAATAATCAAGCCTGATTTATTAATTATCATTAAATCATCATAATCCTGAACTTCTTTAATAGAGATAAGATTTCCGGTTTTTTCAGTAATATTAATAGTTTTTACGCCTTTTCCTCCCCTATTTGTAATACGGTAATCTTCAAGTTTAGAACGTTTTCCATAACCATTTTCTGAAACTACTAAAATATCAAAACTACCATTTTCTAAACATATCATGCCAACAACTTCATCATTTTTATTAGAAAGTTTTATTCCCCTCACCCCTGCTGCATTTCTACCCATGGGTCTTACATTCTTCTCATTAAATCTTATTGCCCTTCCTGATTTAATTGCCATTAATACTTCGTTGTTTCCATTAGTAAGTTTTGCTTCAAGCAGAATATCATCTTCATTTATTTTAATTGCATTTATACCATTCTGACGGGGTCTTGAATAAGCTTCGAGAGAAGTTTTTTTGATAGTTCCTTTTTGAGTACATAGGATGATAAAATTATTATTTACATAATCTTTGTCTTTCAAATCTTTCACATTGATAAATGCCTTAACTTTATCATCTTTTTCAATGTTAATTAGATTTTGAATGGCTCTTCCTTTAGATATTTTTGTACCTTCTGGTATTTCAAACACTCTTAGCCAGAAGCATTTACCACTTTCGGTAAAGAATAACATATAATTATGCATAGATGCAACATACAGATATTCAAGAAAATCTTCATCCCTGATATTACTTCCTTTTGCTCCTCTCCCTCCCCTTTTTTGCTGGCGGTAATCAATTAATGGAGTTCTTTTAATATATCCTAAATGCGAAATAGTAATTACAACTTCTTCATCAGGAATAATATCTTCAATTCTGAAATCTTCGGCTGAATAAACTATCTCACTTCTTGCTTCATCTCCGTATTTTTCTTTTATTTCAAGCAGCTCATCCTTGATGATATTCATTCTGATAGCTTCATCACCAAGAATACTTTTATAATGTTCAATTAATTTGAGCAATTCATTATAATCCTCTTTTATTTTTTCACGTTCAAGGCCTGTAAGTTTTTGAAGTCGCATATCAAGAATGGCTCTGGCTTGAATTTCGGAAAAGTCAAATTTTTCCATTAAGCCGTTTCTGGCTTCTTCTGGTGTTTGTGATGCACGTATTAAAGCTATCACTTCATCAAGATGGTCAAGAGCTATCAGCAAACCTTCTAAAATATGGGCTTTTTTCTCAGCTTCATTTAACTCATATTGTGTTCTTCTAACAACTACTTCATGGCGGTGCTCAACAAAATAATAAATAAGTTCTTTAAGA
Organism: uncultured Bacteroidales bacterium; assembly: GCA_964599115.1. Classification (GTDB taxonomy): domain Bacteria; phylum Bacteroidota; class Bacteroidia; order Bacteroidales; family JADFUO01; genus JADFUO01. Next base: position 1,175 of record CAZREZ010000387.1, on the reverse strand, counting down.
TTAAGCATCCTTGGTCTTCCGTTTACCAATGCGATATTATTAACACTGAATGAAGATTGAAGTGATGTTAGCTGGTATAATTTATTAAGAACTACATTAGTTATGGTATCTTTTTTTAGTTCATAAACAATCCGCATTCCATTACGGTCCGATTCATCGCGTATATCTGAAATACCATCAATCTTTTTCTCATTGATCAGGTCTGCTGTTCTTTTAATCATTTCTGCTTTATTTACCTGATAAGGAATTGTAGTTGCTATTATTCTCTCTCTTCCACCGGAAGTATCTTCAATCATTGTTTTGCCACGCATAACAATTCTACCCCTTCCTGTTTCAAAAGCATCTTTAACACCCTCATAACCATAAATTAATGCACCTGTTGGAAAGTCGGGTGCTTTAATAAATTTCATCAATTCGGGTATAGTTATTTCCCTGTTGTCAATATATGCAATTGTACCATCAATAACTTCAGTGAGATTATGAGGAGGCATATTTGTTGCCATCCCAACTGCTATTCCTGAAGCTCCGTTAATCAGTAAATTTGGAATTTTTGAAGGTAAAACAGTAGGTTCTTTTAATGAATCATCAAAATTTAATTGAAAATCCACTGTATCTTTATCAATATCAGCCAGCATTTCTTCTGAAATTTTTCTAAGTCTTGCTTCAGTATATCGCATAGCAGCCGGATTATCGCCGTCAATTGAACCAAAATTACCCTGGCCATCAATCAATGGGTATCTTAACGACCAATCCTGTGCCATTCTTACCATTGCATCATAAACAGATGTATCGCCGTGTGGATGATATTTTCCTAACACCTCCCCTACTATTCTGGCTGATTTTTTATATGGTCTGTTTGAAAAAACACCCAAATCAAGCATTCCAAATAATACCCTTCTGTGAACAGGCTTTAAGCCGTCTCTTACATCAGGTAATGCTCTTGAAACTATAACCGACATTGAATAATCAATGTAAGCTGATTTCATCTGGGTTTCAATGTTAACTTTTACAATTTTTTCTCCATTTTGCATTTTTTCATCATTTAAATCTCACAAGATCAATTTCTTATATATTCATATTAGAGTGTACGAATTTAATAAAATATTACTTAAAAACACCAAATTTATATTTTTTATTACTAACACTTTTATGTTAATAAATATTGCTTTTAAGAT
>CAZREZ010000386.1:0-3181 GCA_964599115.1 uncultured Bacteroidales bacterium | reverse complement strand
CGAAGTCGCACAATACCGATAGCTATCGGTATCACTAAGTATCACAAAGAAAAAATATGATTCTCATGAATACAGAAAAATTATTAAAAAATAATTACGAATATTTTATACTAATTTTAATTTTAGTCATTGCATTGGTTTTCAGGATATATGATTATTCAAGCTGGTCATTAAGCAATGATGAGCTAAGCGCATTGAACCGTTTGAGATATGATTCGTTACGTGAAATGATTATAAACGGAGTTATGCTTACGGATTTTCATCCGTCAGGTGTACAGGTATTTCTCTATTACTATACAAAATTATTCGGACTTAGTGTTGCAGCAATCAGATTGCCATTTATTATAGCAGGTGTACTTTCAGTTCTTTTTACTTACTTGATAGCTGCTAAATGGTTTAATAAAATTACAGGATTATTTGCCGCATTATCATTGAGTTTCCTTGAATTTCCGATATTATACAGCCAAATTGCCCGCCCTTACAGCCCCGGCTTATTGTTCTCATTAGCTACTGTTTGGTTTTGGACATTGATATTATTTGAAGATAAAAAAAGACTTTCAAATTATTTGGGTTTTGTTATATCTGCGACTCTTGCAGCATATACACATAATTACAGCTTTTTATTTGTTTTGATTATAGGTATTACAGGTTTGTTCTTCTTGAAAAAAGATAATTGGAAACAATACATCTTATCAGGAGTTGCAGTGTTTATTCTTTACATACCACATATAAAAATATTTTTACATCAGTTTGCCATAGGCGGAGTCGGAGGTGAAGGGGGATGGTTGGGAAAACCTGACAATCTATGGTTTTTCAAATATATTTATTATTGTTTTAACAACTCAATATTTTTGTTGATCGTTTTTGCAATTATTTTTATTACTTCAATTCTTTTTAACTTAAAAAATATCAGGTGGTCAAAATTTCATACTTTATCGCTGATATTTTTTTTCCTGCCTTTTATAATAGGATTTTATTATTCAATTTTTCGTAATCCTGTTTTGCAGTATTCAATTCTTTTGTTTTCTTTCCCGTTTTTTATTTTTTTTCTTTTCTCATTTATAAAAATGAATTTGAATTATTTAAATACTACGATGCTGATATTGTTAGCTGTAATTGGAATCTATAACACAGTTTTTGTAAGTGACTATTATAATAAACAGCATTTTGGAGAATTTAAGGATATAGCAAAAAATATTGCAGGATGGAACAATCAATATGAAAATAAAAACATTACTTATGCAATTTCAGTAAATGGTCCATATTACATTGATTATTATCTTGAACAATATAAAACAGATGTTCATTTTGAACAATATAATAACACAGGAGGAAAGGATTTGCTTGAATTAAAAAGAATTGTTGACAAATCTGAAACTCCATATTTTATATATGCATGGACTAAACCGTGCCCTTCTGAAGTTAATGATATTATCAGAACTAAATATCCCTATATTTTGGAACAAAAAAATTATGATGGTTTATCTGAAATAACTTTATTCGGTAAAAGCAATAAAACAGGCTCATTAAAAGATTCCGAACCGTTGTTTTCGGTTTATAATAATTTTGAAGAAAAAGAATTATGGGGTAAAGAGATAGGGATTTTAGACAGTTTAAATGTTCACAGCGGTAAGTATAGCATTAAACTTGACTCAGCAGTTGAATACGGTCCGGCTTATTCCACATCTATTGCCGGAATATCAGAGCAATATATGCAAAACATAAAAATACGTTTATGGGCTTATATGAAAAATACAAGTGGAAACACACCTCTGGTCATTTCAATAGAATCAGACAAAGGGAAAAAAAACATCTGGGCAGCCCGGAATATGGAAAATTTTATCAATATAAATGAATGGTGCTCTGTATTTTTTAATTATAAATTACCTGACGATATATCAGAATATGATAAAATCAAGATTTATGTTTGGAATAATTCAAAAAAGGAAATTTATGTTGATGATATTCAGATCAATTTTCACTAAGGATGTCTCCGGCTATAATGTCCAAGAATTCAAATAAATATTAAAAATCACAAATTACAAGCACCAAAATACAAATAAATCTCAATGACCAAAATTTCAATATTCAAAACTGTTTTGAACATCCATAAGGACAAGTTTTGAGAGTTGGAATTTGGAATTTATTTGTTTTTTGTTATTTGTTATTTGGTGCTTCATTTTATGTAAATCTTTGACTTTAAAGACAAGCCCTAATTATTGTTCGTTTTAAAACAAAAAAAGCCCCAAAAAATTGGGGCTTTAAATTTATCTTCTTGCTTCTTTAATTCTTGCTTTTTTACCTCTTAGCTCTCTGAGGTAAAAAATACGGGCTCTTCTGACAACACCTTTTTTATTAATTGTTATATTTTTAATAAATGGAGAAGAAATTGGGAATATTCTTTCTACCCCTGTATTTCCTGATATTTTTCTAACAGTAAAAGTTTCTGTGGGACCGCTTCCAACTCTTTGTAATACCACGCCCTGAAAACTTTGTAAACGTTCTTTACTACCTTCTATAATTTTATATTGAACAGTAATGGTATCACCAGCCTTAAAGTTTGGAAATTTTTTTATTTCTGTCTGGTCATCAACGTATTGTAATAATTCCTTCTTGCTCATTTTGATTTTATTTTAAATAATTTTCAAAAATGAGTGCAAATATACATCTTTATTTTTTACAAATACAAAATAGATAAAATATTTTTTTAATCAATTGTTTCCCTGAAATTTTCAATTTTTTTAAGGAGTTTATTAAAAAACCTGTCCCGCTCTTTTGCATTGACCGAGCTTATCAGTGTAGATTTTTTCAGCAAACCTCTAAGATAATGTTCTGTACTGTTACAGAAAAATGGATCTGTTGTTATTAAAAGACTTAATACATTATATGATATGTAGGTGAGTACAATATTATCCATTCTTACGAAAATTGTATTATCATTCAATACAACTTCATTTTCAAAGAACTGAAATGAATTTTCCACTCCTTCGGGATTTGTGCCGTAAAGATATTTAAAACCATATTCTGCTTGTTTCTGGATATGTTGTATCCAAAGATACAGTTTATCACATAATTTAAAAACATCATCTTTACTTTCAAATAATCCGGAAATCCAATAATATTCGATTTGCTTGAATGTAATGTTAAAAAATTGGACAAATATCATTATAATAAACAAAAT
>CAZREZ010000385.1:0-3185 GCA_964599115.1 uncultured Bacteroidales bacterium | reverse complement strand
CGCTTTGCGCTCGGTGGAGATGGGGTTCGATGCTGTTTTTTTCCATGTTTCGGCAAGTTTAGAATACTCATCTGAAAAGTGGCTGTTTTTTGGCAGGATAATTATTCCTTCTTTAGCACCAAAAACTTGAGAAAGAGACGGTGGTACTTCTGTTTTATCAAGGCGCCTGAAAACATCAAACTGCGGGTCAACCTCAATTTTTAAAGCTTGTTTTTGAAATTTGAAATTATAAGTAACTGTGCTTTCGTTCAAATCAACATTTTTAAGTTCAACTTCATCATCAAAATAAATTGCTACCGGAATATTCAGGGAAAAAACATCTTCTTTCTGAATTTGAGATAAAGTAAATTCCAGATCAAATTGCTCACCGGTTTTTTCCAATTTTACATTAGACAGTTTTATTTCAGGAGCGCCCTTTCGTAAGAGCCATTGGTCAAAAAACGGTTTTAAATCACTGTCTGTAGCTTTTTCGAAAGCTATTCTGATATCATTAAAGGAAGAAAATTTAAACTTATTATCAACATAAAATGTCCGGTATGCTTGTATAAATTTTTCATCGCCAAACTTTTTACGCAACATGTGATTAAACATTGTTGCTTTGCCATATCCTATTGCTTCTTCGGCAGCATTATGCCGCGAACGGAATTCAACAACAGGGAAATCATTTGTTTCATTAACATAATCGGTGAATTTCTGCAAGGTCGTTCGTCTGTAATCACTTCCCTGTCCGCGTTGTTCTTTTATCAGATGATCAGCCATATAAACAGTAGTTCCTTCGCACCAGTTGCCTTTTTCATAATCAACATACACTGAATTGCCCCACCAGTTATGTAATAATTCGTGGGGATAAGAAGAATGAAGTATAAACGGAAAACGAATTACTTTTTCGCCAAGCAGTGTGAATGAAGGCATTCCGTAACCCGTTTCCCAAAAATTCTCAACCAGTGCAAATTTTGTGTATGGATATGGTCCGATTAAGTTTTCGTACATCTTTAAGTAATTTGAAGTAACGCCAATATACCTGTTTGCAATTTCCTCATCAGGAGTTCGGAGAAATGCCTGAACAAGCACATTTCCTGCCTTTTGTTCATATTCAGTCCATGCTGCAGAAATCAGATATATTTCATCCATTGGTTCAGGCGATTCGTATCTGACTTTTCTTTTATCACCTGCAATTTCATTGATAGTTCTGTTCCCTTGCGAAACCACATTCCAGTCTGGGTCAAGTGCAACAGTTAAATTGAAAGAGAACAAAGGCTCTTCAAAAGTTGGTATCCAGTATGTTGAACTTGCCATAAAAACTCCTTCATCTGATATTATTCCGCTGGTTTCGCTAAAACCTCTTGCATATTCGTCTGCACCTGATGTAATTTCATCTGTTATTTTTCCATAGTATTTTAAAGGGATAGTCAAATCACCTTTTCTTGAATTCAATACTTTAATAATATATTTATTAAAAATTGTACTTGTGTCATTTTGTTCAATTTTCGAAAGTTTATAATTTTTATCAAGTGATTGCAGTTTGAGGTTCTTATTCAAAAAACAAAACAGTGTATCGTGTTCGTTGAAATAATTTGCAGGAATAGTAATTGAATCAATGACTTCTATTGATCTGTCAGAAATATTCAAATCAACATTTAACTCATGATGAATTGACTGGGAGAAAGTTTTAATTCCCAGACAAATGATTAGAATATAAAAAAAAATAGTTTTGAGGTTTTGCATAATGATTTTTTTAAGATAAAAGGCAAAAGTAAAGAGATAAAAGTCTTTAACAAAAAATAAACTTTAATTATCAGCTTTTATTTTTTTTGTAAAATATTGAATGAATAACCTAACTGCGCTTGGAAATAGTTATTATTCATATTATTGCTTTCGTAAGTTAGGGTTCCCCTGAAAAATAATCGGCCGCTGCTTTTATCTGACAATTTGATGGATGCGAGCAATTGTATGCTTTGCAACCAGCGGTCAGCTTCAAAATCACGGGTTTTCCGGATGTTATCAATTTGTTCGAGCTGAAATTTTTCAGTAAGCATATTCAAATATATTAACCTGTAATATAAGCTTATAGAAAAGCGTGCATCTGTTTTAATCATCCATTGTGCTTCCCAAAATGATTGCATTAACCCAACGTTAAATTTATTATCATTAATTGTGAGTATGGAATCCTTAAAAGTAGCAGTGGAGTCTATTATAGATGCAAGTTGATAATAGCCACCCATATTAAAAAATAAAGAAGACTTTAATACCGGAAAATCAAGTACAAGAAGGTTGATCTTACCTCCTATACTCATATTAACATGACTCAGCAAATCAATTGTTGTAACATATTTAATTGTAGAATCTTTTCCGGTTTCCTGACTTTTGATTTTATCATAAGTAACCGGTAAATATTTGTTATTGTCTTCAAGTTTAGAGAAAATGAATTTCGGTTCAATAAAGTTGATAAAACCGAATGAAATTATTCTATTAAAGCTTTGACCTGATTTTACGAAAAAAGACTTTTCTTTAAGATATTTCCGTTTATTTTCTTGTTTTATGCTGTCGGAAAGCATTTTATTATAATATTTCTGTTTCTTTTCTGGATTTTTAATTTTTTGGGTGTCGGAAACCATTTTTATGCTAAGTTTTTCGATTTTTCTTGATATATTTTCACTACGGTTTAACAATCTTCCAGGTCGTATTTCGCGGGGAATCCGTTTTGAATACAGGAAGAACTTTTTACTTACTTCGGTTTGTATTAATCCATTGGGATTGTCCTGCCCGAAGCCCATGAAGTCGCTGTATATCTCTGCTTTTAATATGTCAACAGTCTTTTCTTTATACAATATAACTGCTTTTTCGTCAGGCTGTATTTTGTATATTTTATTTTCCGGACTATAATCCTCGGAATTTAATTGCAGGTTGGGGATGTAATTCATTAAATTAATAACAGGAAATTTAATACCGAAATTATCTTTAAAATATAGCATGATCTGTTTAAATGCTGAATAATCGTGCATAGTTGAAAAACCAATAGGAACAGTATTAATCATTGTCATTCTATTAACTAAAGGTTTAGTAATAGTATCAGTTTTAAATTTAAATCGGATTGTCAGGTTTCCTATAACAATTATTTTTTTGATATTCCCATTTACGAATTCCAAAGATGCTGAATCAACTTTAAACCCAAAATCATAATCATC
>CAZREZ010000384.1:0-3199 GCA_964599115.1 uncultured Bacteroidales bacterium | reverse complement strand
ATCTTCTATATATTTTTAGTTGTTTTTCTAATAGATATAATTTAATTGAACAGCTTGTAAAATAATGCCTGAAACATAACAACTTCATTTTAAATGTCAAATATAAATAAATAAAAATTTAAAAACTAAAAAATATAACCAGATTCATTTGCAAAATATTATTTAGCCCTTATTTCAAAAATTCATACATTTGTCAGGAAATAAAAAAAATTCCAAATCAGATAAAAAGGATTTGATAAAAAATGAGAAATAATAGATCCGTATTAATTACCGGAACATCATCCGGAATAGGAAAAGCCTGCGCCCTCCATTTGGATAAAATGGGTTTTAAGGTTTTTGCCGGTGTTCGCAAAGACAAAGATAAAGAGATATTAATTAATGAAGCTTCCGAAAAGCTTAAACCGATAATCATAGATGTTGTAAAAGAGGATACAATTGCTGATGCTGTAAATATAATTTCAAATGAGGCAGAATACCCTCTTTTCGGACTTATTAATAATGCCGGTATTGGAATCAGTGGTGTGTTGGAAGCAACACCTGTTACTGAACTCAGGAAAGTAATGGAAGTTAATGTTGTTGGCCTTCATGCTGTAACCAAAGCATTTTTACCATTACTTCGTAAGAATAAAGGTCGGATTATTAATATCGGATCAATTTCTAGTTTTATGGGTAGTCCGGGTAGTAGTTCTTATGCAGCATCTAAATTTGCAGTCCGTGCCATATCAGACTCTCTGCGCATTGAATTGAAACCATTCGGTATGTTTGTTTCGTTAATTGCACCAGGAGCTATTGAAAGCTCTATCTGGGGAAAATCCAGAGCATATAAGAAGAAATTACGTAAAAGTTCAGACACTGAGTTACTTGATGCATATAAACTTTTTGTTAAAGTTGGTGATAAAATGCTTGATTCCATAACACCAATACCTGCCGTTGAAGTAGCAAAGGCTGTTGCACATGGATTGACATCTAAAAAACCGAAAAATGTTTACTTTGTTGGTAATGATGCAAAAAAAGTATACATATTATCAAAATTACCAAAACGCCTTTTAAATTGGCTGTATATTAAACGCATAACTGCAATAGCAGAAAAATAAATAAAATGAAAATATAATTTTTTTAATTTTATCCCGAAATTTTTATTCTGTAAATTAAATTTATTTATAAGATATATGAAGTATTTAGAACAAACCGTAAGATTTTTAAAAGATGAAGGAGTATCCAAGCCTGAAGTAGGAATAATTTTAGGTACGGGATTAGGAAGGCTTGTAAATGAGATTGAAATAATTAAAAGTATTTATTATGGTGATATACCGAATTTTCCTATCTCAACAGTTGAATTTCATAAAGGTAATTTGATTTATGGTGAGTTAAAAAGCAAGAAAATTCTGGCGATGCATGGCAGATTTCATTTTTATGAAGGATATACGTTGCATCAAATAACTTTTCCGATAAGGATAATGAAAATGCTTGGTGTTAAATATTTACTAATATCCAATGCTTGTGGAGCTATGAACATAGAGTTTAAAAAAGGTTCTTTAATGTTGCTTGACGATCATATAAATATGTTACCAGGAACTCCGTTAATTGGTATAAACCATAATAAATTCGGACCACGGTTTGTTGATATGAGCCGGCCATACTCAGAAGTATTAAATGATAAGTTAAAAAAAATTGCTACTGAAAAAAATATTGAACTTCATAAAGGCATATATGCGGCTGTTTCAGGTCCCAACCTTGAAACAAGAGCTGAATACAGATACTTAAAAATGATAGGTGCCGATGTTGTTGGTATGTCAACAGTTCCGGAAGTTATTGTTGCCAATCAAATTAGTTTGCCTTGTGCTGCCATTTCTGTGATAACCGATGAATGCAACCCTGATAATTTAGCCCCTGCTGATATTAAAGATATACTTGAAACCGCCGGTAAAGCCGAAGTTAAATTGATTGAACTTTTTGTTACACTGATTGAAGATTTGAAATTATCTTAGTTTAAGCTTTTGCCCAACTTGTGGCCGGGAACCTTCTGACATTTTATTCTTTTTATATAATTGTTTTAATTTAATCCCATATAATTGTGAAATTGAATACATTGTTTCATATTCTTTTACAATATGGAATTTTAGGTTTCCTTTATTCTTTTTCGACTGTATATAAATTATTTGTCCTTCTTTAATTTTGTCTGATTTTTTTAAATCATTATATTTATAAACCTGCCAGGTATATATTTCAAAATCCCGGGCAATTTTATAAAATGTGTCATCTTTTTGTGCAAAAATAAATTTGATACTATTGTTTGTAAAAATTTGCCTGTTGTTTACACTGATCTCAATAGCTTCAAAATCTTCTTCTGAAGGTAAAATAAAATTCGGGTCGTAAGTAATTATTTCATCTTTTTTCTTTTTTGGTTTAGTTGATGATGAAGTTGTTTGATCAAATGTATTTAATTTATTTTCTTCAATAATTTTGATAAGAAGTTGTGGATATTTTGGATTAGTAGCATATCCGGCTTTTTTCAAGCCGTAAGCCCAGCCTTTATAATCTGTAATACCAAGTTTGAAAAGAAATGAATATCTTGGACGTTGGGTAAGAAAATATGAGTGGTCGCTGAATGATTCTTCAACCGATTTATATTTGCGGAAACATTCACGTCTTTTGTCATCATCCAGCCTGAACTTCTTACCATTCCAGTCTTTATGACATTTTATACCGAAATGATTATTTGCTTTTCGTGCAAGACGACTATTGCCATTACCTGATTCCAAAATTCCTTGTGCCAGTGTAATACTTGCCGGGATTTTATATTCTTTCATTTTTTTTATGGCAATATCTTTATATTTTTTAATATACTGTTGTGTGCTTTGTTTTTGAGCAAAACTTGTTAAAGAAAATAAAACTACCGGCAGAATAAATGAAAGAATAAATGATTTTAAAGTTTTTGTCATTTGACAATAAAGCAAATTTGATTTTTACAAAAATAACCGAATGAATTAATAAAAAAGTATAAATAAATTTGATTTATTCACAACGAAATGTTATTAACATTGTTGTTTGGCTGAAAGTAATGTGAGTCCGTCTATAAAGCCCGAAAGTTTAAATAAATATTAAAAATCACAAATGACAAGCACTAAATTTCAAATAAATTATAATGTTCAATCCCGAGTACTCAGCGATTTTGTTAATACTATTAACTTTAGTTTTA